>JANJXE010000272.1 GCA_024709185.1 Paludibacter sp. | reverse complement strand
CAGCAATGGCATCAAAACCCTGACCAGCCATTTCCATGGCAAAATTCTTTTTGGCCTGATTGGTACTTATATATGAAACAGCATATTTCAGAACCACTGTTTCTTTTGCGGAGGAAGCAGATGTAATAACCAGTTTGTTGTTTTTTGCAGAGATGCGTATAGTCTGATGCGCGGCTCCCTGTTCATCGGTGACCTCAGCATAGCAATACACTTTCATGGTTCGTTCCGTAGGAATAATCCCCCGAACCAGGTATGAAATTGTTTCCTCAAGGGTAAAACTATTGCCTTCGGGTTTTTGAACCAGCATTTGATCACTGCCCGAAATAAGAATATTTTTAGCGGTTGAAGCCGGAAAATCAATTTTATAAACAGCGCTTTTCTTTGAAGGGGTGAAACTCACTTTAATATTATCCTTCACTAAAAATGTAGAATACAGCCACGGACGCACAATCTCCAAATCATGATCTATGGTCATTTTACGCTTCCAGGTTTCGTTGTTCACTTCTCCCAGCGAAACTTTCATCTGCATCAATCCTTTCTGACGGTGAGCTTCCACAAGCAGGGGCCAGGCAGTTAGCTGATCGGCAATGTAATCGGCTTTCACCGGAATCATGCGCAGCATCTGATTGGGCAGACTGAAGGTAGGATAGGTGGGCACCAACAACTGCGATACGTATCCAATGTTCGGATCAACATACTGAGTAAAATCCTTTTTGGAGGCCATCAGTTGTGTGGAGATCAACATGCTGCCGGTGAGCAGAAGTATGGCTGAATATCTTTTCATTAATTTTCTGTTTATCGTGGTGAATTTTAAGTTAACGAGGGCAAAAGTAGAGCTGACCCAATTAAAAAGGACTTAATTAATGCTTAAATAAGGTCCTCTTTGCAAAAAAATGATGATTTTTTTTGAGAAAAACGAAGCGATGGTAATTTTTTACATTTTGGTACTTAATCCACTCCCCATTTACGATTTGGAGTGTTGGAAAGAATCAGTACCAATACTCCTCCTTCCATCAGTTGTTTATGCGTAAAGAAAGGTTTGATAATTTCTTTGCCATTCAGAAACGCCTGCTGAATGTACTTGTTTTCGGGGCTCGCACCTTTGGCAATCACCGAAAAGGTTTTACTGCCGGGCAAAGTGATGCTTGATTTTTCGAACACCGGACTCACGATACTGTAAACTGGCAGACCAGGGGTAACAGGATAAAAGCCAAGCGACGAAAAAACCACAAAGGCCGACATACCTCCGCCGTCTTCATCGCCCGGAATTCCGAAAATATTATCTTTAAACCAAACATCAAGCAGGAAACGAACACGACTTTGTGCTTTCCAGGGTGCACCTGCGTAATTATAGAGATAAGGTATATGAAACGAAGGTTCGTTACCCATTGAAAACTGCCCCACCATTCCGGTTGAATTCGAACCATCCACATAAAAATCGTTTTTGCGTATGCCCAGTGGTTCCCTGAAAAGCTGATCCAACCGTTCTTCGGTGGCTTTTTTTCCTCCCAGCAGTGCTATTAATCCATCAATATCGTGCTGCACTTGCCAGGCGTAGGTCCAACCATTGTTTTCGTCGTAATATTCCCGGTAACCACGACCACCATCGAGCTTCGGATTTATCATGATCCAATCTCCCATCCTGTCTTTCGGCATAAACAACCGAAGCTCGGGATGCCATAGTTTGCGGTAATTCTGAGCAATTTCTGAAAATCTACGATAATCATCTTTTTTATTGAGTTCTTTCGCCAGCTCAGCCAGGCACCAGGCATCGTAACTCATGCCCAGACTCACAGCAACAGGTTGGCGCTTTTCGAATCCATCAACCAATGGTTCGGTTTCTTTTTCACCCGGACGAAGCGCCGGGAAATACCCTTTTTCGTGATAAAAATCATCGAGGCTGGTTCTGCGGTAACCCTGACGCCACGGAATAAGGGTACCTTCGGCTAAGTTCTTTTTTACCCCTTCGTACGCTTTTTGAATATCAAAACCGGCAATCCCCTTGCGATACGCATCAATAAAAAGAGCTGAAGATCGATAGCCATTCATACACAAATGATTACCGAAAACCTGTGGAAAAGTTGGCATCCAGCCACTTTGTTCGTACATGGCGACATAGGAATTGAGAATATCGCCTTGCATGACGGGATCCAGAATAGAAGTCAGTGGATGTTTGGCCAGATAGGTATCCCAAATCCAGTCATCCACAAAAAAAGGACGATCGCTTTTGTGAATTTTTCCATCGTAAACACTGTAGTAGCGACCGTATTCGTTGATGTCAGTCATTCGTTCGTAAGTACGGTACAGGGCGGTGTAAAAGCTGCGTTTCTGCGCTTCTGTCCCTCCTTCCACCTGAATCTGATTGGTGACTTTTTCCCAGGCATTTTTACCTTTTGCAACAGTTTGGTCAAAAGAGAGTTCCGCTATTTCGTTGCTGAAGTTGTACTTTGCCTGTTCGGTACTGATGTACGAAATGGCGTATTTCAACAGGATTGTTTTTGATGCATTGTCTGCAACACTTATCGACATTTTTCCTTTCGAAGATATCAGTTTAGCATTTGCAACCGCTTTTCCATTGGCATCAGAGATTTCTCCGTAGCAATATATCGTCATGGATATTGTATCGGGACTCAGACCTCTTTTTACATAGCTATATTTTTCTTTGATATGAAAAGCATTTCCTGATACAACATCAGCTATCATATCTTTTGTCCCTGATATTAATATGTTTTTCGACTGTTTTTCGGGAAAATCAAATTTGTAAACGGCGCTTTTTGCAGCGGGAGCAAAGCTTACGGTAATTTCATCGTCAATCAGATGAGTAGAATAATGCCACGGACGCACCACTTCCCGATCATGGTTAATCGTCATTTTTTCATTCCATGTCTTATTGGAAATTTCACCCAACGAAACCTTCATCTTTAAAATACCGGCTTCGCGGTGCGTTACCACCTGCAACGGCCAGGCGGTAACCTGATCGGCTAAATAGTCGGGTTTAATTGGAAACATGCGCAGTTGCTGATTCGGCAGGTGAAAAGTGGGAAAGGTAGGCACAAGGAATTGTGCAACATTACCGATGCGCGGGTCGATATACGATGTAAAATCTGATTTCTTCCATTCTACTCTATTCAAATCTTCAAACGGCGATTGCAACGCTTTTGCACCCGCTTCATCGCCAACACTCATGGCTACTATGCGCACAAAGCGTGAGTTGGGCAAGGTAATGCTGGTTGCGTTTTCAGGAATCACCAGTCGATAGGCAAAGAGATAGCTGTATTCGTAGAGGGCATCACCGGCCGGACGATGATGGTGCGATGCTGCCCAGGCTATCCGCTGATGACGAATATAGGCCGGATGAATGGCTTTCAACTTATTGCGCATCGAATACGATAACTCGGCCACGTAACCATCAAATTCCCGGTTATCCCACTGTCCGATATAACCTGTCCAGCCACCAATGGTGAGCGGAAATTCCTTACCACCGGAAGTAAACTTCACATCAGTATCCACATCGGCTGCTGCAAGTATATGTAACACCTTAGTTCCGGCAGGCAGATTAATGGTTTGACCCAGACAGGCCACTGCATTGTATTCCTTTTCACCGCGCGGACCGATGGCAAAGCTTACATTTCCCAGATGAACCGTATCTTCTATCATTTCAGCCGGATAGGTGCCGCCTTTGCCATCCATCGTGCCCCGGTGACCTTCGCTACGGGGATTGCGATCGTCGTAACCATCTTCGCGATAGCTGTTGAAACTGAAGATATCGGTGTCGTAGTTGAGAGCGATGGGTTGGGTGGAGTTCCGAACTGATTTGGCTCTGTTAAATTTCAATAGAATAGTTTTCAATTCAAAGGGTTGAAAATCCATCGTCAGCACTCCTTTTTTGGTTGCCAAAGGTGTATGTAGTTGTCTTTCAACGCCATCGAGTACTTCCGCGGCAAGAATAGGCAGGGCTGCAGTCAGTTTTACGCCGCTGCATGCTTGTCCGTGGAGTTCCTGCAAACGAACCACCACTCCTGT
>JANJXE010000236.1 GCA_024709185.1 Paludibacter sp. | reverse complement strand
AAATTGAAATTTTTTGCCGTTTTCTGGCCAATCAAATAATACATCGCTGTAATCTAACTCAAGATTCGTGTAACTAGCTATTGAAATATCAGTGGGATGGGGACTGGCTTGTCGTTCACTAATAATCAAATCAGGAAAACTGTAACTACGAAAGTTGCGCTTGTTTTGAAATTCAAAAAGTATAGCATTATCTGAGTGCAGCCTGAAAACACCAGCATAGCTCGATTCGTAAAGCGAAGCAGGTAGACTATAAAACAGAGAATTTCCTACAGGAGTCCCAATTTTTTGCATCATACGAATATAGTCCTGGTGAACAGTCTGGTTGGGACTGGTTAAAGTTACCCTGATATCGTACTTGTTTTTAAACAAAAACAGGTGCTTGCTTTCGATATAGGTATACAGTATGTCTATTGAATCTGCAAGTAACGATAAATCAAATAATCTTTTATCCGACATAAGGTTAACAGATAAGTCCTCAAGTAATAATTCAGCTGCGGGATCCTTTATAGATGTCCCATTCATACGTATATTTTCAGTCAGAACCTGGTATTTAGCAAACTTCTTTTGTTGATTCAAATGATGAGTCAGTCCCAGACTCAGCAGTGTCGCTACAACAATATAACTTCCGGCAATACTGAATTTAAGTTTAAAAAAATGAGGAAAACAAAGGTGAAGCATTCCAAATCCACCTGCAAGAACGACAAATAATAGAAAATGAGCCCAGCTATTTATAAAAGTCAATTCGCTTAGCTGATATATATTGAAATTACTAGCAGAATGATCGATAATGCTTTTAAGTAATTGTACCACACCTCCAAAATAGAGTATCGCCAGAATATAAAATGGTGCTTTTTGCTTCTTGCCAGCAAACTGAATCGCGCTGCTGTAAATGCCTGTTACGATGAAAAAGAGAATAACCGACAGGTGAGTATACGTTTTTAAAAGAGGATTGACAGTGAAATGTTCTGGTACAAAAAGATCGTTATTGAATAGTAAATCAGGAAAATCGAACCAGGAAACCACAAATAAAACAATAAAGAAAGCAAATGTTACGAGCAAATATTTTCCAGGTTTGAACGATACAAGAAAATACAGTAGAAGGTAGGCAAGAAATGCTAGTAAAAATAACAGAAAGCCTGCTTTTTTGGTTAAACTTGTTGTTGGAATTGGGTTCACAGAATCAATCCAGAACAAAGGATTTCCCTGTAAATCGGTTATAGCGGTTCTGTCAGAAGATGGCTTATCAGAAAGCGTTACAGCATCAGGCAGATTGAAAACTGGTAAGAATTCATTTTTAAGGTATTGATTTTTATACGGAAAAGCCTTTTTAATGGGTAGTACAACTAATAAATAGCTTGAATCATTTTTTGAAAACCATTTCATCAGTGCATGAATATTTCCGGCTGACTTGTAGCACCATACACCCGAAGTTGGAAGATCATCGTTATTGAAAACATATTCATTAGATGACCAAAACGCCAGATACCCTTTTTCGTAGTAATACAATTCGGATATAGAGTTACTGTTGGAAGTCCGGATTGTGAAGTCATAAAAGTCTCCTGAAGCCTGTTGCAGAAAGCTCTTCGCCAGATTTTCAGCCTGACTTATTTGTCGGTGAAGTTCAGTTTGAAAGACTTGAGTATCGACGGGCTGATTTTGATTCCGGTTATGTATCCACTGCAACAGCAAGCCTCCAAGGAAACAAGCTACAAGGCTTATCAGGAGTGTCTTTTGTGATAAAAGAGTCAGTCGCATGGCCAGATTATTGATGGTGGTAATTTTCACCCCGAATGATGGTCATTGCTCGGTAAAGCTGTTCGGTAAACAACAAGCGTATCATCTGGTGAGAAAAGGTCATGGGAGAAAGGGATAACAGAATGTTGGCACGCTGATACATACGCTGAGAAAAACCAAAAGGGCCACCAATAACAAATACGATTCGTTTTGTGGAAGTCAGCATACGTTTTTCAAGAAATTCGGCAAAACCGACCGAACTGAGTAATTTCCCGTTTTCATCTAATAAGACAATTTCATCACTGACATCCAATTGTTTAAGCAAAAATTCGGCCTCCTTTTCCTTTTGTTCGGCTACAGGAATATTTTTGATGTTTTTTAGTTCAGGAACTACAATCATCTCGAAAGTAATATAATGAGAAAGACGTTGATGGTAGTCCTGAATTAATTTACCAAGGTTTTCCTGGTTTGTTTTTCCAATCATCAACAATGAAATCTTCATACTATACTATCTTTTTAACTCTTATTGGTCTGTAATTTGCTTAATGCAACTTGTTTTGCAATCCATTTTTAATCATTTGCAGGATTTATAAATAGAAAAATTTTTTCTGCTGAATAAAAAAGTTACTTTTGCAGTTCGAAGGCTTGGAAATGCAAATATGCACTTTTTAAATTAAAAACGAACAAGTTTCGTTAATGATTTGTGAACTTTTAAACATATGAACAATGAGACTATTTTCCGTCCTTTTATTAATAGTTCTGACGCTGTTACCATTACAGGCGCAGCGTGATATTGAAACTTCAATTACAGCTGCTCTCTCAAAAGGTGATGCAATTGCCCTTTCATCTCTTTTCAACGATCATGTTGAACTGGTTTTAACAGGTATAAATGATGTGTACAGTAAAAAGCAGGCTACCGGCATCCTCGTCGATTTTTTCAGAAAAAATAAAGTAGCTACTTATCAGCTTTTACATAAAGGGACAAAAGAAAATTCAGCTTTTACAATTGGCACAATTACCACCTCTACAGGAGATTACCGGGTTTATATACTGATTAGACGTAGTTCTGTCGACAAGCAATTAATTCAACAACTCAGAATAGAATCATCCAATGACTGATTATTTAGATCAACTTATACCGCTGTGGTTTGCTGAAGATATTGGCGATGGTGATCATACAACCTTGTCGTCTATTCCCGCTTCTGCCAGGGGTAAATCGCAACTTATTATCAAAGAAAAAGGGGTTTTGGCAGGTATCGACATTGCCCACCGGATTTTCAATGCTTTTGATCCTGAACTTAAAATGACAGTATATTTGCGTGATGGGCAGGAAGTAAATCCGGGTGATATTGCGTTTGACGTAGAAGGAAAGGTTCAATCACTTTTGCAAACTGAACGGTTGATGCTGAATATCATGCAACGAATGAGCGGTGTGGCCACCAGGACCCGTGAATATGTTCGTCGGTTGGAAGGAACTAAAACGCGGGTGCTCGACACGCGCAAAACTACTCCGGGGTTGCGTTTGCTCGAAAAAGAAGCGGTAAGAATCGGCGGAGGGGTCAATCATAGAATTGGTTTGTACGATATGATTCTGCTAAAAGACAATCATGTTGATTTTGCAGGTGGAATTGCAAACGCCATTCAGGGTGCAAAGGAATATTGCAGTGCAAAGGGTAAAAACCTGAAAATCGAAATAGAAGTTCGAACGTTTGATGAATTGAATGAGGTCTTGTCTATTGGAGGAGTTGATCGTATTATGCTTGATAATTTCAATGTAGAAAATACCCGAAAAGCTGTAGCGATTATCGCAGGTAGATACGAAACGGAATCATCTGGTGGAATTACCTTTGCAAGTTTGCGGGAGTATGCTGAATGTGGTGTCGACTTTATTTCGGTAGGTGCTCTTACACATTCCGTTAAAAGCCTGGATATGAGTTTTAAAGCCGTTTGAAATTTTTGTAGAAGTGATAATAGGTAAAAGCAGCAGTAATCGTTGCCAGTGCGTCACTAACAGGCATTGCAGCCCAGGCACCGTTTAGACCGAAAACAGAAGGCAGCAAAAGTATTGCCGGAATCAGAAAAATAAATTGGCGGGTGAGGCTGAGGAAAATGGATACCCGTGCCTTTCCGATAGATTGAAAGAAATTACTGATTACAATCTGAAAGCCAACAAAAGGAAACATGAAAATTGATGTCCTGAGAGCATTTGCTGAAATCTGCGTAAGTTCATTATCTTTAGTAAATAGGCCAACCGAAAAATCGGAGAAAAACATCCCCAGTAAAAAGCCGCTTGTAGTAAGTATAGTACCAATAATGATGGCCAGTTTTACCGTTCTGAACATCCTGTCGTATAATTTTGCTCCGTAATTATATCCAACAATAGGCTGAGTTCCCTGATTTAATCCCAGTACGACCATAATAATCAGTGTAATAAGACTATTGATGATACCAAAAGCTCCGATAGCCAGATCACCTCCGTATTTCAGTAAAGTGCTGTTAATCAAAATTACAACTATGCTGGTTGCTAGTTGCATACTGAATGGTGACATTCCGATATTTAGAATCGAATAGACAATATCTTTTTCGAGTCGAAAGTTTTCCTTTCTGAATTTTATATGCGATACAGGTAAGTTGAAGTGGGTAAGGACCCACCAGGATCCAATAATGAACGAAATTACTGTTGCAATTGCTGCACCGCGGATACCCCAATCAAATACAAAAATAAAAATCGGATCAAGTATCACATTCACAGCAGCACCAATCATCATCGTATACATTGCTTTACGGGGAAAGCCCGAAGCGCGCATAATGTTATTGAATCCATATAAAGTGGCCGAAAAAATGGATCCCGGAATGATAATCTGCATGTAGTCTTTTGCGTACCCAATAGTCAAATCGGTACCACCAAACAGCTTAAGAAGATAGTCCATCATCAAAAAAGAAAGCAGGGCTACACTTCCTGAAATTATAACGGTAAGTGTTAATGCATTGCCAAGTACTTTTTCGGCCCTGGCTGTATTTCCTTCCCCCATATTGATTGAAATTCTTGAAGCAGCACCTGCTCCGATGAGCATTCCAAATGCCTGCAAAAGGATCATAAAGGGAAAAGTAAGTGCCAGTCCGGAAATCGCAAGTGCACCCACTCCATGACCAATAAATATTCGATCGACAATATTATAGACCGACATTACAACCATACCGACAATGGAAGGGAAAGAGTATTCCCAGATGAGCTTGCCGATTTTTTCTGTGCTGAGTTTATTTGCCGTTGGAGTGGACATTTTTTGGATGAATCAATGAATGCGGGCGCAAAATTACAAAAAATACATCCAACAGCTTGTTTGGTTAATGATTATATTAAAAATTAACATATTTAGAAGAATTGAACCACCTGTCTTACTTAAGATTTGCTTATATTTGCAGCTTGTTTTTCAGTCATCATTTTATTACGAAGTATGAAACAAATATTTCCCAGTATAGTTTTTTTTATTGCTTTTACTGTATTGATGTTCAGCTGTTCAACTCCAATAGAACCTGATTTTTCTTTTACACCTGAAATGCCGCGGGCCGGTCAGGTTGTCAAATTTACAAACCTTACTGAAACAGGTGAAAGCTGGAACTGGACGTATGGAGATGGTGGAACCTCAACATTGAAGAACCCTACCTACACGTATAAAAAACCCGGAGTTTACGATATTACACTTCGTGCCGATTCCAACGATAACTACGTGATTACAAAAAAAATCACCATTTACGATACCATTCCGTCTATTTATACCAATGCCGATTCTGTGGTATATTACGAAGATGTTACCTTCTCGGTTTTGGTGTATAATCCATATGGTTATACCGTTAGTTACAATTGGGAGTTTTCTGGTAATGCAGTCAGTGATTTATTAATCAACGGTAAGTCAGAACTGGCATCAGTAAAGGTATTCTTTAAACAGCGCAACGTGACAGAAACCATAAAGGTGAAGGTGCAGGTGGGTGATTCTGTCTATAATATTCAAAAAAGTTTTATCATTCGTGATCAAAAAGCGCGAAGTTTACTTATTGCAGGGAGTGATGGAAAAGTGTATCGTCAGCGAATCTTCCTACGCGGATTAGAAGGTTCTCAGGTAACATCCTATACTGCCGGTCCTCATCCCTTTACTTTGCAGGCCCGTACTAATTACTTGTATATTTTCAATGCCGGTTCGACTCTCTCAACCGATGTTGCGCAATTACAATCTAAACAGGGCGACGGAAGTATCGTAAGAGTGAATATGATGGATAATTCGGTTAGTGAACTCATTCATAACCGAAATACTAATGCTGCAAATGGTTTTTATTCTGGATATGTAGATGCAAATTATCTTTACTGGTCCGATTTCAGTGCATTTCTCTATCGCCATCCCCTGAATGCAACTGCACCAGGTGCTTTCGACTGGAAGGGAAGTGCTGATACTCAAACTGCGGTACCTTATTATTTGGTAAAAGCCAATCGACTTGGTTATTTTGGTAACGGACTCAATGATGTTGCCATGAATACAGGTTTGTTTTATTACGATTTTGTGTATTTTTGGTCAAAAGGTGGATCGGGAAAAGGAATTTATCGTTTTACGGCCAATGATATACTCAGTTCGAATGTAAGCGGTACAGGAACTGCTCCTTCGTCGGGTGCTATTCTCACTGATTTTGCAATTCGTTCGTTTTGTATCGACCCCATCAATCAAAAAATTTATTTTGCAGCGACAGCTCCTGCCGATAAAACTGGTTTCTGGGTTGCCAATTTAAGTGGAAGTAATCCTGTGCGTATCGATAATGCGCCAGTTGATGATGCAGCACGTTACATTACCGGAATTGCTATCGACCATTATTCAAATAAAGTGTATTGGGCATACAGGGCTCCAACCGGGCTTTCTGAAACCTATTTTACTCAGAATCCTACTCATCGTACCGGCATTAAAATGGTGCGTCTGGCTAAAAATTACAGTGTTGATACCGATGTTCAATACCTGGCACCAGGACTATCAGCCTATGGGATTACTATCGACGAAGTAAAAAAATAGTAATGTATTCGGTACTTATTCCCACATTCAACTACGACATTACAAAATTAGTCAGAGACTTGCATCACCAGGCCACTGAGCTAATGCTGGAATTTGAAATTATTGTACTGGAGGATGGTTCGGATAAGTTTGTTAACGAAAACAGTTCCATTGAGCAACTCCCGGGTTGCAGGTACATTCGTCTGAATGAAAATATAGGACGATCGAAAGCCAGGAATAAGTTAGCCGGATTGGCACGATACGATTACCTCATTATAATGGATTGTGATGCAGAAGTTCGCCACGATGATTACCTTCAACGTTATGCCAACTTTTTCAAAGATGAAAAAGTAGTTGTGATAGGTGGTACTGAATACGATGCTGATGTAAATGACCCCCGTTATAGTCTTCGACTGAAATACGGCCGTAAACGAGAAGCCAATTTATTGTATCATACCCGTGATGAAAGCTTTAATAACTTTACGACCTTTAATTTTATGCTTTCTCGTGATGTAATTCAAGCAGTTCAGTTTAATGAATCTATAAATGGTTATGGCCATGAGGACACTTTATTCGGACATGCTCTTCACGAAGCAGGAATAAGCTATTTCAGAATTGATAATGCATTGGTTCACAAAGGACTGGATGACAACCTCACTTTTCTTAAAAAGACTGAGGAAAGTGTTGACAATCTCTATAAATTGTTCAAAACCGGTAGTTATCCCTTTTTAGAAAAAGAATCTCATTTGCTGGCTGCATTTTCTGCTATTCGTACAAAAAAACTTGTAGCGCTGTTTGCGTTTTTGGCAAAGCTGATTAACCCAATTTTAAAAGTACAGTTGTGCAGCAGTAACCCTTCACTCCGCCTGTATGATGCATACAAACTACTGGTTTTATGTCGTACTGCACATCGAAATCTGACAGCTTGACAGTTTGATTGGCTGACATCTCCTCCAAATTGCTGACAAAAGATTCAGAAATGTCCTTTGGCATGGAATCTGATAAACTGCGACCGTCAAAACAAAAATTATCAATTTAACTTTTTAAATATTTAATGAGTATGAATATCAAACCATTAGCAGACCGCGTGTTGATAAAACCAGCGCCGGCAGAAGAAAAAACCATCAGCGGTATCATTATTCCCGATTCAGCAAAAGAAAAACCTCTGAAGGGAGAAGTACTGGCAGTAGGAAACGGAACAAAAGACGAGACTATGGTTGTTGCCAAAGGTAACACCGTACTTTACGGAAAATATGCCGGAACTGAACTGGAGTGGGAAGGTGAAAAGTACCTGATAATGAGACAATCTGATATTTTAGCAATCATTTAAATTAGAAAAAGAGTATGGCAAAAGAAATTTTATTTAATATTGACGCCCGCGATGAATTGAAAAAAGGGGTTGATGCGTTGGCTAATGCAGTAAAAGTAACCCTCGGGCCAAAAGGTCGTAATGTTATATTAGAAAAGAAATTCGGTGCACCTCATATCACAAAAGATGGTGTGACAGTGGCAAAAGAGATTGAACTGGAAGATGCTTTTCAGAATTTGGGAGCTCAGCTGGTAAAAGAAGTAGCCTCGAAAACAGGTGATGATGCAGGAGATGGAACAACTACAGCTACTGTATTGGCCCAGTCGATTGTAAGCGTAGGACTGAAAAATGTTACTGCTGGTGCAAATCCAATGGATTTGAAACGCGGTATCGACAAGGCTGTTGCCAAAGTAGTTGAAAGCATTGCTGCTCAGGCTGTTTCGGTCGGCGACGATTACAATAAAATCGAACAGGTTGCTACTGTATCTGCCAACAACGACGCTACCATCGGTAAATTAATTGCTGATGCAATGCGTACCGTTACCAAAGACGGTGTTATCACTATTGAAGAAGCAAAAGGTACTGATACTCATATCGATGTAGTAGAAGGTATGCAGTTCGACCGTGGGTACATTTCTCCTTATTTTGTAACCAATACTGAAAAAATGGAAGTAGAGATGGAACGTCCTTACATCCTGATTTACGATAAGAAAATCAGTAACCTGAAGGAATTACTTCCGGTTCTGGAACCTGCTGTTCAGTCGGGGCGTCCGTTCCTTATTATTGCCGAAGATGTAGAATCGGAAGCTTTAACTACGCTGGTTGTTAACCGTCTGCGTGCTTCGTTGAAGATTGCTGCTGTAAAAGCTCCCGGTTTTGGCGATCGTCGCAAGGAAATGCTCGAAGATATTGCTATCCTGACCGGTGGTATCGTAATTTCAGAAGAAAAAGGCCTGACGCTGGAAAAAGCTACCCTTGAAATGCTGGGTACAGCTGAAAAAGTGACTATTAACAAGGATAACACTGTCATTGTTAACGGTGCAGGTGATAAAGAAACCATCGCAAAACGTGTTGGTCAGATTAAAGCACAGATTGGCACAACTACTTCGGATTACGATCGTGAAAAACTGCAGGAACGTCTGGCTAAACTGGCCGGTGGTGTTGCTGTTCTCTTTATTGGTGCTGCTTCGGAAGTGGAAATGAAAGAAAAGAAAGACCGTGTGGATGATGCACTGAGTGCTACCCGTGCTGCGATCGAAGAAGGTATAGTTCCCGGTGGTGGTGTTGCTTACCTGCGTGCAATTGATGCACTGGATAATGTTGCAACAGAAAATGATGATGAAGCAACTGGTGTAGACATTGTAAAACGTGCAATCGAAGAACCACTTCGCCAAATCGTTGCCAATGCTGGTAAAGAAGGTGCCGTGATAGTACAGAAAGTACGTGAAGGTAAAGGTGATTATGGCTACAATGCCCGTACAGATACGTATGAAAATTTACTTTCTGCCGGTGTTGTTGATCCTGCAAAGGTTACGCGTGTTGCTCTTGAAAATGCCGCATCAATTGCTGGTATGTTCCTGACTACCGAATGTGTAATTACTGAGAAAAAAGAAGATAATCCAGCTCCACAAATGCCAATGGGTGGTGGAATGGGTGGAATGATGTAATAAATTACAGAAATATTTCATTAATCTCCGGAAATTGCTAAACTTTCCGGAGATTTTTTTGTTGTCTAATAAGGAAATAATTCCGTAAATAAACCTTAACAATTGTAGTTTTGTATTGAATTTAAAACGTTAACCATTAAATTTAAAATATACCTATGGTTTCAGTACAAACAATTGAAGATACCATTCTCAACCAAATTGTTGAGAAGTATCATGAAAAACCGGGAAGTCTCCTATCAACCCTGGAAGAAGTTCAGGAGGCCAACCCATTAAAATTTCTTCCTCAGGAAACACTTGCAGCCGTTTCCCGTAAAATGAATGTGCCTCTTACACAGGTGTACAGTGTAGCAACCTTTTATTCCTTTTTTAACCTGAAACCACAGGGCCGACATACTATTGTTGTGTGTCGGGGAACTGCCTGCCATACCAAGGGTTCCAGGGGATTACTAAACGATGTGGGACATATTCTGGGTTTTCAGTACGATCCCGATGAAGGGGAGCCTTCGTTTACTACTCCTGACAACGAATACACTATTCGTACAGTAGCATGTTTCGGCCAGTGTGCACAATCGCCGGTGGTTTCGGTCGACGGGGTGATTCATAGTTATGTGAATGCACCCAAACTTTTGAAAATCCTTCGTACGCTTTCCAATAAGAATATTTAAAACATCCCTGCCATGAATCTATTTGAATTGAATCAGTTACGCGAGAACTCCCTGCAACTGATGCTCCCCGAAAAACCGATGCTTACGATAGGCATGGGGACCTGTGGAATAGGAAATGGGGCCTCGGATCTATATGATTTTTTGAAAAAAGAAATTTCTGAAAAGCAGTTTAATATTGTACTGAAACCAGTTGGATGCTTTGGTTTTTGTGCTGAAGAACCACTTGTTGTAGCATATTTACCCGGAGAAGCATTACGAATGTATAGCCGGATGAATTTGAAGGAAGTAAAAAAGCTGCTTGATTCGTTAGTTGAGGGTAAGTTATTCCGTCGAAACCTGTTGTGCTGTATTCCTGAATGGGATCATCATACAGAACATTTCAGATATGGTAAAGCTGCTGAAAAAGTTCCTGTATGGAACGATCTTTCCTTCTTTAAAGGTCAGAAAAAACTCGTTTTGCGCAATGCAGGTTTTATTAATCCTGAGAACATAAACGAATATATTGCAGTAGGAGGATATTGTGCGTTGGCACATGTGCTCACTGGTATGCGTCCTGCCGATGTGGTAGAAGAAGTTACAGCTGCCAAAATGAGGGGCAGGGGAGGTGCCGGTTTCCCAACGGGTGTGAAATGGTCGCTGATGCAACAGTCGGATGCACCCCGGAAATATATTATTTGCAATGCCGATGAAGGCGACCCGGGTGCCTATATGAAT
>JANJXE010000228.1 GCA_024709185.1 Paludibacter sp. | reverse complement strand
TCGATTTCAGGTACCTACTGGTATTGTTTATATAGTACAAAACTAAGCGGAATATACTGCTATGATTTATACAATTTTGTTCAGATAAGATACAATCTGTCATTTTGCACCTTATCTGAACATTTTTAAAGGAAATAATCACCCATACCCGGGTCATTCAAATTACCTGCACTTAACCCTGGTTCGCCCGGATCGTCTAATCCATCGTTGGAAACCAGAATCAGCGAAATCTCATTATCCAGACCAATGCAACCGATAAGGGGCGACTGGTAGTGTTTCTTTGTGTTAGTTGTTATCATTTTACAATACAATTTTAGTTACTGATGATTGCCCTTTATTAATTAACTGAACCTGATATATTCCTTTTTCAGGAAGAAGGGTTGAAAAATGGTTGTCGGTTGTGTTAGCAGATGTAATTACCTTGCCGGCAACATTGTAAACAATAATGGTGGTTTCCGGCAAAAGCTGATTAATGGTAAGTCTCAGATTGGCAGCATCTGTATAAACTCTTCCTGATTGATTCAGCGTTTCCGACGAAGTTGAAATCCGTTGAAGCGATATCTCAAAACGAGTTGTCTCCAGGCTGCCCTGTGATGTGAAACTATAGCTTTCGTTGGCAAGATTTACTTCCTGTCCGGTATGTTTATCAATTAGCCATACATCCTGTTGAGATTCATTACCGGAAGTTTCCAGTGCAAGTATTGCGGGAACCGGCTGACGGGTATAAATCCCCAGAGCCAATCCATTAACTGCATCGGCAGGAAGAGCATTAAATGCATAGCGGATACCTCCTGTTGAGCTAAAAAGCTGAGGAACATCGGTTCCTGTTGTCAGCCATTTTTCAAGGTCTTCGTTGATGGTATAGTCCGTAGTTTGCGATTCATCCAGAATCAGGGTTGTGTTATCATTTCCTCCATTCGTGGTCATTTTCAACTGAATGGGATTAGTTGTTTGCGGTGAGACAGAAGGTGCAGCCTGACGGCCTGCTAAATCAAAGCTAAGATTAGCGCCTGTGCCTCCCGAACTTGCCTGCACAAAGAAAGAGGAGAAAGCCTTTATTTCAGAAACCGATGTGTTGGCTGATTGAGTATATGTAGTACCATTGTGGAAAGTAAGGAAATTAGCACCTACATTACTACCTGTGAACGAGCTCAGGTAAGGGGATCCCACCAGGTTCCAGCCTTTGTGGTTAGCTGCGATTTCGAGTGCTTCACCGTGATTGACAACTGCCACCGTACGAGCAGTTTCGGCACTACTAATGAGCGTTTTATTTAAGGGGAACGACAGCACATAATCGCCGGTCAGACTAGTTGCCAAACCTATGATATAACCTTTGTTTGCATCCAGCGTCTGGCCCGAAGTAAGCGTTTTCCAATTGCTTTCGGTACCAAGGTTAACTGTACGCGAATCACCATCGTAGTACTTAATCCACCAGTTCACTCCATATTCCAGCGTGCCGCTTCCCGATACTTTTACAATATCGGCAACAGCAACCGCCGAAGGCAGTGAGATGAAATACCATTTGCTGTTATCGAGTGTCTTTTCCAGCGTCAGATTTCCTGTAACACTGATTGCTGCATCGACTTTTACTCCCGGAGCAGTTGTTTTACCAGCCTTCAGCTTCATCGTACCACTAACAGTAAGTGGCTGACCGGCAATAACTTTTGCACCCGGTTCGACGGTAATGCTCTTCACCGATTTTGCATTATTTACCGTAAGCGTGGCATCGGTCACGGTAATATCGCAATCTGTACAATTGTTTAGAGAAGTGGCATTCGTATTTGTAGCCTCAGTGATATTCACAGTATTTGAAGCAAAATTAGCCTGTAAGGTGCGGTTGGTGGTAGCAGTGAAAGTATAGCTTGTAGCAGTGGAAACCTCGGTGTCGTTTTCAGTCCAGTTGATAAAGCGGTAACCGGAAGAGGGGGTGGCGGTTTGGGTGATTTTGCTGCCCTTGCTCACTTCCTGATTGGCGTTGACAGTACCGTGGGAGTTGTTGGAAGAGGATACGGTTGATGTGATGGGGTCGTATTCGTAGGCGCCCATGTCAACAGTGGTATTGAGAACACGGGTGTTTCCCTGGATGTCGGTGGAAATTGACGCAAAAGTCCTGGATGCTAGGGCAACAGTACTTGCATTCATATTTTCATATGGAAATTTTATTCCTTGAGTTGAATTTCCCAAACTTTTTAGGCCGGAAGTGCTTTTTAATCTCCAATCTGAGTTTTCAATCTCACTTCTTTCAGTTGGATTTGACGAATTACCCTGAAATGATGTTGGTAATGCAAAATCCGGTGATGCCACATTTGCACTGGATATATTATTATCTGATCCGTCTCCTAATGAAATTGTAGTTGGAATTCCGTTATCACTAAACCAATTGTTTTTAGTAACTCTAAGTGCACCGGAGGTAGTTTTAATGTTATTAGCAGATGCTCCGGAATTGTTATAGAAAATTGTATTCTGAATCTGTGTATAATGGATGTTGTTTCCAAACCATAATCCACCTACGCCATTGGTAGCATCCGTGCTTAAGTTGTTAGCTATTACACAATTTATAATCGAAAAGTGAGAATCTGTTTCAGCCCAGACTCCTGCTGAAACGTTTGAAGATTTATTATTTATAATCAAACAATTTATAAGTGCTCCTGCAGTTTTAAAATTTTTGTAGGTATTTTCAGGAGACTGATTAGGGATAGAGGTGTTCTTTTTAAAGAAAATTGCAGCACCCAAAGTTGTACCATTATTATTCCTGATTATACAGTTCTCCAAAACCGTTCCTAAACTTATAACTGCAGCTGAACCGTAAGAGCTTGAACCTCTTTGAAGTACAAAACCTTCAATCACAGTAACGATAGTGAATGGAGGATTTTCACTATCACTGGCCCGTATGATACGACGTGTATTTTGTCCGTCTAAAATTGTTTGTTGCGTTAACAAATTACGAACTCCACTACCATCACTCGCATAGCCACCTTTCATTTGAACACCATTTTTTATATCTATTGTGGCGCTAAGATTATAAGTGCCTTCTGAAAAATAAACTGTACCTTTATTAATATCAGCTGCGACTTCGTCGATTCTTGTTTGTATTTGTGTTCTACCCGATGCATTAGCCCAGGAAGTTCCCAAACTATCTCCTACACCTACAGGCTTAATATACCTTGATATCTGCGCATTACTGCTCAAACCCAGTAACGCTAACAGAAAAATAAATGTAACTTTTTTCATGTGCTTCATTGTATTAATTTGTTTCGATTTTTATCAGAGATATTCTTCGCAACAAACATACAATGACCGAAACAGAATGATTTATATTATTTTGCTTACATTCAGTAAAATAATGAACTCATTACATAAATGAATCGAAAAAGCTTTTCTGTAGAGCATTTGGGCAACGAGACAAAAATAAAAATCAACAAAATAACACAAACATTGAACAAAATAGCATTACCAATTATATACATAGGTTCAAAATCGGATTAAAAATCACTTTAATGTAATAGTATATGGTACTCTGAACAGATAAAAAAAGGTGTATTTTCATTCAACTACTCTTTCAGGTTGTAAACCGTTGCCTGTATTTCAAAGGTGTCACCCCCGTAATCTCACGGAATTGTTTATTAAAATGACTCAGGTTGTTAAATCCACTGTCATATGCCACATCGGCAACACTAAGTCCTTCATTCATCAGGAGTTTACATGCAAAATCAACTTTAATGATATTCAGGTATTCAAAAATGGTTTTCCCGGCCTGCTTCTTAAAAAAACGACACAATGAACCGGGTGCTAAATTAACTAAGGATGCAATCCGCTCTAAATCAATTTCCTCCCGGTAATGCTCCATCAAAAATTTGTAAATAGTCTGAATGCGTTGGTTGTCTGTATGAAAACGTGTGTTGATGTATTCTTTACTGGCAAGAAGTACAAGTTCTTCACTTTTACCTATCATGTTTAATATTTCCAAAAACAGAATATAACGCTCAAAATGAGTAGCATAAGGCATCTGCAGCATCAGATTACTGGCTTCGTTAAGAGTGTTCCCCACTATTCGTATTCCCCTGGTGGCAAGTGAAAGTGCCTTCTCTGCATTACCGAACTCGTTGAGCGACAGCATTTCCTTTCCCAACGATGCATCGGAAAACTGCACATATACCATTTCAAGTTTTCGCTTACCGGTAGTATACTGTTCCTTGTCAACCACCCAGGTATGGGGAATATTCGGCCCTACAAATACCAAATCGCCGGGCTGAAATTCATCCATCGAATCCGCTACAAAACGTTTGCCCGTACCTTCGGTGATAAAACTGATTTCGTAATACGAATGATAATGCCAGTTGATGCTTTCCAGATTATCCTGAAATATCCCAACCCGTAAGGCTGCATCCTGATGAAAACTTTCCTGCTTGACTTCTATAGGCATAAATTTCTGTGTTTTTTCGCTAATATTTAT
>JANJXE010000219.1 GCA_024709185.1 Paludibacter sp. | reverse complement strand
TTAACGAAGATTCTGATGGTGCTGTTTGGATAGGTAGCTCGGTTAACCGGTTAATGCGATATAGTCCTGACACTGGCAATTTTAAGATATTCAATGTTGATGGCGTAATAAAAATATTACACCATAACACTGATATGTATCTGGCCACTTACAAAGGAGTTTATATTATTAATAAAGAAACAGATGTTATCAGATTGCTTGACTTAAAAAAAGATAAATATGCAGAAGACATTATTTCATATCCGTTTATTAATAATATTATTCAGGACACCTCGAATGATAATGTTATTTGGATTGGCACAGAAGGATATGGATTGATAAATTATAATATAAGTGATCAGAAAGTAACTATACATTCCAAAAAAACGGGTCTATCATCAAATTATATATACGGTATGCTGTATGATAACACCGGAAAATTATGGATAAGCACAGAGAATGGATTAAACTGCTTAAATACGAAAACCGGAAGTATAACTACCTATTTTGAATTTGATGGATTATCAAATAATTCATTTAATTTTTTGTCGTATTGCAGATTAAAGTCTGGAAATCTGATTTTTGGAACACCTATGGGAGCAAATGAGATTTCTCCGGGCAATCTTGCCAATCGAGAAAGTCCTGATTTTAATCTTCGCATAAAGGGATTTTATTTATTTTATGAGAAAATGAATGCAAACTCTGTAAAATCTCCACTTACTAAATCAATAGATGAGACCAGTGAAATAAAACTAACTTATAATCAACATACATTTTCACTTGACTTTATCAACCTCGATATTGCAAATCAGGGGCGAACATTATACAGCTGGAAACTGGACGGCTTCGAAAAAGACTGGAATCAGCCTTCAACAGAACACAAGGCAGTTTATACCAATTTACCTACAGGAAAATACACCTTCATGGTAAAAGCACTCAGGATCGACACAAATATGGAAAGTGAAATTCGTACCATTGAGATTATTAAGCAACCACCTTTTTGGGCAAGCATTTACGCAAAGTTGATTTATTTCGCGTTCCTTCTTTGGTTAACCTATTTCATTATCAGATTTTGGATTAATAAGGTTGACAATCGATTTACACAGCGGAAAATTAAATTTTTCGTATCCCTTGCACATGAAATTCGCACACCAATAACTCTTATCAAAGCTCCTTTAAATGAAATTGACAATGAAAACCTTACACAAGAAGGAAGATCGGCCCTGGAGCTGGCCCGAAAGAATACTGATAAACTCTTTGGAATGGTAACCCAACTTTTAGATTTTCAGAAGATTGAAGCAGAAGCAATGACTTTATTGGTTGAAGAAACTTACCTGAATGTCTTTATTGACAACATTTTAAACAACTTTATCTACCTTGCAAATTCAAAAGGGATTGATTTAAAAAAGGGAGACGTTATAACATCAGACATTAAAGTTTGGATCGACAGAGCTAAAGTTCAGATAATGATTGAAAACCTGCTTACTAATGCAATAAAATATACACAAAAAGGAGGTCAGATTATAGTTCGGATTGAAAACTCCTCAAAACTAATTATCAGAATAAGTGATAATGGAATTGGCATTCCTTCCAAATCGCAGGAAAAACTTTTTGAGTCGTTTTTCAGAGCAGATAACACATCAGACTCCTATGAAATTGGAACTGGTATTGGATTAATGTTTACAAAGAAGTTAGTCGAATTACACAAAGGAAAAATCAGTTTTTTAAGTTCAGAAAACGTAGGAAGTACATTTAGTATTGAAATTCCATCCCAAAAAGACGATTATCGTGAAGAAGAATTAAAACAATTGATAAACAAGGAACTAGACAGTGATCAATCGGAAATTGATCATAATACAGCAATGATGCAAATATTGCTGGTGGAAGATAATGATGATTTAAGAACCTATCTGGCTAAAATGCTAAGAAAAAAATACCAGGTTTTTGAAGCGGCAAATGGTATTGAAGCACTGCATCTGCTGGAAAAAGAAAGTCCGGAGCTAATATTGTCCGACATCCTCATGCCCGTAATGAATGGATTTGAATTGTGTGAGAAGATTAAATCGAACATTTCGACCTGCCATATTCCGTTAATTCTTTTGTCCTCACTATCCGATCGCGAAGATGTGGTAAAAGGCCTGAATCTGGGAGCCGACGATTACATAACCAAGCCCTTTGACATGCTGATACTTGAAAGTAAAATAAATACAATATTCAACAACAGAGCAAATTACAGAAAAAAATACATTGATAAATCTGTTTCATTGAACGAAAGTACTCAGCTTAACGACTTAAATAAGACATTTATGAAAAAACTTGTCGAATTAGTCGAAAAGAACATCACCAATGAAGAATTTAATATTGATGACTTATCGTGTGAAATGGCCATGAGTCGATCGGTATTTTTCAAGAAAGTAAAATCACTTACCGGTCAAAATCCTAAAGATTTCATTCGTGACATTAAAATGAATAAAGCTGCGGATCTGTTACGTGATAAAAAATACAGCATCAGCGAAATCGCTTATCTGATTGGATTTCCGAACGCAAAATACTTTAGTACTGCATTTAAAAAATATTACGGCATCTCTCCATCCACCTTTATTGAGAAAGAAAAAAGAGAAGAAGGATTTTTAGATGAAACGCACAATGAGTAGGCAGTCAACATATGAATAACCGGCGCATTTCGTCGGTTATTTTTTTAAGATGTTGATTTTTCTTACTTTAATACATTGTAAATGAAAGATGATTTTATTGCTACTAATTTTGAAACCAAATAAAACAGAAAACGAACCACCCGTTTTATGACTTGTAGTACTTTTACCGTGGCTTACATAAAAGGTATTGCATCATTTAATTAACTTTAAAATAATACACTTACAAAAACTAATAAGCATGAGACAAGGATTATTTTTATTGTTGACATTGTTATTACACGTTTCTGCAATGACAGGACAAGTCAAAGGTACTGTTATTGATCAGAAAACCAAAGAGCCAATTATTGGAGCATCTGTAGTAATTAAGGGATCATCTACAGGAACTGTTACCGATCTCGACGGAAATTTCTCAATCAATGTTCAGAACATAAAGACCTCTGTCTTTACGGTTTCATATGTTGGTTATCAAAAAAAGGATGTGAAGCTGGATGGTCAGACTCAAATTACTGTTGAACTTTCAGAAGACACACAAAACCTGGAAGAAGTTGTAGTAGTGGGATACGGAACCATGCGAAAAAGCGATCTTACAGGTTCAGTAGTATCGATTAAGGCAAAAGAGGATGAACTAGCACGAACCACCAGTGTGGATAAAATGCTTCAGGGCAAGGCAGCCGGTTTAAATGTTACCACAGGTAGCGCGGCTCCGGGTGGTGCTGTAAATGTACGCATTCGTGGAGCAGGTTCGTTGCGGGGCGATAATTCTCCTCTTTATGTGGTCGATGGGAATATCATTTCCATGGATGAAACCATCGACCCGATGAGTGCCGGCAATGGAGGTGGAAATTCGCTGATGGATTCGCAAAATCCCCTTTCACAAATCAGTCCTCAGGATATTGAAAGCATTGAAGTATTGAAAGATGCTTCAGCCACTGCTATTTATGGCTCACAGGGTGCTAATGGTGTTATTCTCATCACTACAAAACAGGGGCAGGCCACAAAACCAAAGATTGTGGCTAGTTCTATTGTAACACGTTCGGTTATTTCAAAGAAAATTCCGGTACTTTCTACCGAAGAATATATTGGTTTCACCAATGCATTTGTAACTCAGGGTGGAACTCTTAAAACCATGGATGGAGTTATTCCGGTTAACTGGCAGGACGAAGTTACAAGAGATGCTTTTTCTCAAAACCACAGAATCAGTCTGAGCGGTAAATCGAACAGCACATCATATTATTTTGCTGCAGGATACCTGAACAATCAGGGAGTAATTAAGAAAACAGGGATTAAACAAACCGATGTTCGTTTAAACCTGAATCAGGATATATCAAATTCCTTAAATTTCAAAATCAACACCTTTTATAGTAAACTGAATACTACCATGACTTCGGGTACCGATAAACTGGCTAATATCCGTAGTAGTCTGGTTCGCCACATGATCTCGTTTAAACCAATTGACGCGCAGGCAACTGATGATGATTACAGCGAAGAATTGACAGGTCCATATGCCTGGCTCACCGATTATGACGATGACAGTGAGGACAGGAACTTCAATACCAATATGACCCTGAGTTATAAACCAGCTAAGGGAATTACGTTACAACTCAAAGGTGGTTATATCGACCGTTCCAAATACAGATCATTGTGGTATGGCACACAGATATTTAATGGTGCACAGGTGAATGGCAAAGCGGGTTTGGCCGGTATTCATAACAAGACCTATAATGCCGAAGCATTACTTTTATTCAATAAAAGAATTAAAAAACATAACCTTAGCGGTACGGTGGGAACAGTTTACAACAAAAAGGAACTTGTTTCGACCAGTTTGACAGGCGAAAACTTCTTCTCGAAATCGCTACGTGCAAAAGGAATCTCACAGGCTGCTGTGCTTTATCCATACGTTTACAGAGAACAGGCCGAAGAACTTTTTTCGCTTCTTGGAAGAGGCGTATACAATTATGCCGACAAATATGTACTAACGGCCACATTTCGTGCCGATGGCAGCAGCAAGTTCTCAGCAGCCAACCGTTTCAGCTATTTCCCCTCTTTTGCATTTGCATGGAGGGCTAATCAGGAAAACTTTCTGAAAGATATCGAAGCCCTTTCGAACCTAAAAATGCGGGCAGGTTGGGGACAGGTGGGTAATCAGGCTATCGCCCCATATCAGACCCTGATGAATTACTACAATACCTACTACGTGAATCCCGATGGAACCAGTGCGGTGGGAATTGCTCCGGGTGTAATTGCCAATCCCGATTTAAAGTGGGAAACATCCGAACAAATAAACCTGGGATTCGATTTGGGTCTTTTCAATCAACTGATAAACATGACAGTAGATGTATATCAAAAAGACACAAAAGATTTGTTGCAGGAAATAGCAATTCCCTATTTGTCGGGAAAATCGTCAATGTGGATCAACAACGGAACCGTTCGTAACCGCGGACTGGAAATTACCATCAATTCGGATGTGGTTCGCAATAAGAAGCTAAAAGTAAATATAGCAGGAAATATCAGTTTCCAGCGCAATCAAATTTTAAGTCTCGGCATGTCGCCCGGCGATTTTGGGATGCTTAAAGGTGTGAAGGGATACTTAGGTAATAATCTGGGGAACAATACCAACTCGAAATATCCGGTCAATATCTTTATTGAAGGTAGTTCCATCGGGCAATATTATGGCTATGCCACCAACGGGATTATGCAAAAAGACGAATACGATGCGCAGGCAACAAAATTAACCTATAATGGTTCGCATATCGTTCCGGGTGACGTTAAACTAATCGATCAGAATGGCGATAATGTGGTGAATGCACTCGACCAAACCATTATCGGAGACCCAAATCCTGATTTTATATATGGATTCAATATCAGCACAAGCTACAAACAATTTTCACTCGATGTGGTAATGAATGGTGTGTACGGAAACGACATCATAAATGCCAATCTGATTGAAGAAACCGACGTTACCAATTCGAATAAGAACATTAGAAAAGATGCTTATTATCAGGCATGGACATTGGAAAACCGCAGCAACACCTATCCCCGCTTAGGATATCTGACAACTGCAATTTTCACCGATCGGTTAATCGAAGATGGTAGTTACCTGAGATTATCGAATGTAACACTTTCCTATCTGTTGAAGCTTCCTGCAATTAAAGCAATCAATTCGCTGCAATTCAGCGCTACAGCCTCCAATTTATTTGTACTGACCAGCTACAGTGGTTTCGACCCCGATGTTAACACATTCAGTAATGATGTGAGCCGAATGGGTGTTGACCTTACTTCGTATCCATCGTCGCGAAACTTTACATTTGGTATAATTGCTAATTTTTAATCCTTTAAAAATCAAGTAGAATGAAAAAAATATATAGTTACTTGTTACTTATTGCAGGAATTACATTTACATCATGCGAAGACTTTTTGGTACAACAGCCAACTACTGCCCTCGACCAAATTTCAGCTTATGAATCAACAGCTTCGGCCGATGCCGTATTGAATGGCTGTTATGCCAGTTTGGGTGGCTACGATTATTTTGGGTACCGCTACATGCACGTCTTATCAGTAACTTCAGGTGGTTGGGTTTCTACGCGGTCTCCTGAGGTGCAGTTAACATCGCTTCAGATTCAGGCAAACGAGTTGCATGCTGAAAAAATGTATGCAAGTTTTTATCAAAGCATCGGCATTGCCAATGATATTATCAAAAACCTGCCTCAAAGTGAAATTGAACTTACTGATAAAAACCGGATTTTGGGTGAGGCCTATTTTATACGGGCTATGACTTACTTTAATCTTGTACGTATATTTGGCAACGTGCCCCTGGTAGTAAAACCCGTTGAAAATTATACTGAAGCTCATATTGGTCGTACAGAAACTGCGGCAGTGTATGGTCAGATTATCAGCGACCTGGATTCTGCATATGCAAAACTACCGGCACCGGGGTCAAACAGTAAAGGTCGTCCGCATAAATTTGCGGCTCCTGCATTAAAAGCAAAAGTACATATAACCATGGCCGGAAATAACGAATCGTCGGCCGAATGGAAAAAAGCATACGATGCAGCAAAACTGGTTTACGAAAGTAAAGCATATTCACTTGTTCGTCCACTAACCGATATGTTCAATATCAACAACAAGAATAACGCTGAGTCGATTTTTGAAATTCAGTTTTCACAAACCATTCTGAGTTCAAAACTCACCAATGTAACTTTACCGTTGGGAGTATCGCTGATTCCGAATTCGACCGGCGGAACACAATGGGGCAAAACCCGTCCTTCAAAAGCATCTTTCGATGTTTTCACATCAACTTATCCCGGCGACCCGCGTATCAATGCCACTTTTTTGCATACCAGCTATACCAAATTTGATTTAGCTAATAAGTCGAAAACTCTATTGGTGAATATCTACCCGAATACCACCAATACTCCTGCAAACGGAACCTTGAAAGCGAATAACGACGACAAAGAATATCCTTTTATCAAAAAATACGTCGATGGTTCGGCTACAACAGAAGCTTCGGGTTGTAACTTTATTTATATGCGGTATGCTGATGTATTATTATTGCTGGCCGAAGCTGCGAATGAAATAAATTTAAAAGATGAGGCTATTGGATATATAAATGAATTACTTGCCAGAGCCAGGGACAGAAATGGAAATTTTGTAGCCGAAGCCGACGAGTTAAGTCCTGCTGACTGGTCATTGGCTCTTACAAAAGAAGAAGTACGTTCCAAAATTATGACCGAGCGCCATATTGAATTGTTTGGAGAGGCCGATGAGTGGTACACCTATCGAAGGAGAG
>JANJXE010000191.1 GCA_024709185.1 Paludibacter sp. | reverse complement strand
CTTCATCACAAATGTAGTGGATTCTGGGTGGCCGGATTTGTTGTTTATCTAAAGCATTATCTCGACTCCGGCCTGGTTCGCTGATGCAACAATCTGAGAAAGTGGCAGGTCGTCGGCGGTCGTATTGGTGGTTCGCGACATCAGCACAGTGGCACCGGCCGATTGCAATAGGGAGCGAAGAGCAAAGCCCTTATCCAGATTGCTTTTCGATTCCCAGAAACCATTCGGATCGCCCGATGTATAGGGTGCAATCACCACGTTGCGGTCGTCGCTGTCGTATCCTCCATGACCCGGGTTGATGTAAATTTTAACTCCCTGCAGGTTCTGAGCAGCTATTCCGGAGAAGAATCCTGCTATCAGGAAAAGTAATATTCGCTTTTTCATTGAAAGTTGAAAATAGATGATTGACAAGTATACCGGGTTAACGAATAACCACATCCGCAACGATGATTTTTCCATCCGTAGTATGATAGGAAATTTTTCCGGCCTGTCCGGCGGCAGTAGGATGCATGGCCATTTCGCTGCTCCGGCTCACCAGCGTTCGTTCGTTGGTGCGAATATTTACCAATTGAATTGATGATGATGTGATCACATGACCATCATCTTTATCATTCATCCCAACCACAAAATTGTTGTCGTACCAAACCGGAGCATTAAGGTAATTCAGCGAATGCAAAATCTTACCCTGTAAATCGCAGATATAGGTGCCTTTGCCGGCTGCAGTAAATAAAATTTTGCTGTTATCCGGCGAAAGGGATACCCAGATATACCGGCTTTCGTCCATATTCAGAGGATTGAGGTACTGCTTGCGGCCGTTGTTTATCACCACCATCTTCAAATCTTCGGTCGTCACGAAATACAAATCTTCGTTGCCGGTACGGCCAAAGGTTACTTTCAGGATTTGCTTTTCAGCAGCCACCAGAAAACCGTTGTTGTAGCTGCGCACCTGCCTTAGTTCACGCCGTGGCGATAGCATGGGGATGGTATTGCGGGTTGCAAGGTCAAAGCTCTCCATTCCATCAAACTTACGACCGTTTTCAAAGGTGCTGAAACGGTAGAAAATGCGGTTGTTTTTTTGGTCAAAAACAGGTTCGTAACCCGCTCCGGCTGCTGTGCTGATGGTAGTAACCGATTGGTTGGTGAAATCGTATAGTTGCAGTCCTGAATATGCTCCTGAGGAAAAAAGGAGTTTGTCACCTGTGTTGTTGAGTACCGGGAAATAAGCTGCCCGGGAGCTGCCGGTGTTAATCTGTGTATGGTTGATGACAGCAGCTTTTTGTGCAATGCTGAAAGTACTTATCAGTAAAAACAGCAAAAAGAGAGGTGTTTTTTTCATTTGAACTTCGTTTAATTATCTGTAAAAACTATCTTAATCGGGGGTTTCAATTAATGCCTGATAAACCGGTGAGTTTCTGATTTTCCCTGGTGCTGAATCTGTATCAGATATACTCCGGAGGGTAATTCCTGTATAGGAACCTCTGCTATGTCACCGATTGTTTCGTAACGTCCAATTGTTTGTCCATTAATAGTTGAAATGCAAATTTGACTTTTGAGAGTAAAAGGGCCATCAATTTTTAATACAGCTCCGTTTGCCGGATTCGGGTAAACTCTGAACTTGCTCTTGGCAGTTAAAAAATCGACAACTGTAGTTATATATGCATACCGTAAAGCAATTTCTTTCAGACCAATCGTGTAGGTTTGACCTGCAATATGTGTGCTGCTGTTTAAATAAAATGTAAGGTATTCAAGACTGACCGGGAAGTTAACCAAATCGGAGACTTTGCTGATGAACGCAGATAGTGGTACATTCAACCTGCTATCGGTTGTAGCTCCAACATTGCTGAACGTTACGGGAGAGGCCGAAGTTGCGGTTGCTGTTTTCATACCCATGATTACTGTGCTGAAATTGGCACCCCCGGTATTGACTACCAGCTGAATAGTGTCAGGTAATCCATACAGAGGGAGAGAGCGCTCCAATTTCACAAAAGGAGAACGGGCGCTTTGAAATGTGTATTTTATGGTGGTGCCGTGTTCCCAGTTAGCCGGACGATCAGCAGGTGCAAAGTGGGTTTTCCAGGAAGCCAGTGAGCTGGTGAGTTCCCATCGAGTTGTATCGGCAAAAGTATCGTAAGCCAGCCGTCCGGAAGCAGGTATTTCAACCTTCACGCGAATCGAATCTTTAAACGAACCCAGGTTACCAACCAGCATGGTTGTTCCATTTTGTAAGCCCGTTAGTATCCCGTTCTCTACCCTACAAATAGACGGATTACGTACGGTCCAGTTCAAAGCAGATGGGAGTACAGTCATCGTATTCAGCCCTATCTGACTTTGTACTTCAATGGGATAGTTGCGGTGATTATCGATCAGAATGGAGTCGAGACGGATGAAAATTTCGGCTTCCTGCACCACTACCATGTTTACAGTTGTGGAAATGGAGTTGTAGGTAGCTGTTAGTTTTCCATTGGAATTTCCTGAAAATACAAATTCTCCGTTTTCGTTGATATGTCCGGTAGATGCATCACAGGACAGGACTACTCCCTGTACATCTTTGTTTATTAATACT
>JANJXE010000185.1 GCA_024709185.1 Paludibacter sp. | reverse complement strand
CAACGTGGGTATCGATTTGGGCCTTCTGGAACGTATCAACCTTACAGCCGATTTCTTTATCAAGGAAACCAAAGACATGATTTATCAGAAACCGCTTCCATCGTCGGGTGGTACTCCTACCTGGATTTGGGACAACCAGATTGATATGAAGAATACAGGAGTTGAAATTGAACTGACTGTAGATCTTATTAAGTCACGCAACATTAAATGGGATGTGGCTCTCAACCTTACTACCTACAAGAACGAATTAACCAAGGTTCCGGATGATAAAGATCCTGAAGGGTATATTGCAGGTGCTTACTGGCGTAAACTGGGAGGTACACTATATGACTTCTACGATTACGAATTTGCCGGAGTAGATCCAGCAACTGGTAAATCAATGTGGTACAAAGACCAGGCAATTCTGGACGATCAGGGTGTTGCTACCGACGAAGTTGAAAAGGTGACAACTACTGTTTATGCAGAAGCAAAACGCTATGAAACCGGAAAATCAGCTTTACCTGATTTGTATGGAGGTATCTCGAGCAACCTTACTGCCTATGGTTTCGACTTCAGCATCTCTACAGCTTTCCAACAGGGTGGTTGGGTTAGTGATGTAACCTACATTCGTTTGATGAGTGGTGGTAACTTCGGTTCTAACTGGCACAAGGACATCTACAAACGCTGGACTCCAACCAATACCGATACGAATGTTCCCCGTGTTTCTACTTCCGATCAGAACGTAGCAGCAGGTTCGACCCGCTTCCTTACTGATGCTTCTTATTTCAATATCAAGAACATCACCCTGGGTTATACATTACCAAAACGACTGCTGAATTCACTGAAAATCGAATCGGTACGCTTGTATGCAACAGCCGACAACCTGTGGTTACTTACTGCCCGTCAGGGTCTTGATACCCGTCAGTCGTTCAGTGGTACTACCTATGAAGGTAACTACTCGGCACTGCGTACCACATCACTGGGTTTATCGGTTAAATTTTAATCATCACATTTGAAAATAACAGAATATGAAAACAAATAAAATAATCACTTTACTGCTGGGAGTGGTGCTGTTGGGAACAGCGTGCTCCGACGAGTTCTTTGATGTGAAGACAACGCAACGTCTGACTTCTGAAGATGCAGCACAAACTATGGAGGCCGATCCTTCCAAACTGGCAGGTTTCGTTGATGCTATTTACAACCTGATGGTTCAGTACGACCTGGTTTCAACCTCGCACGATTCGTTTGGTTATATGGCTATCCTGCATGCTACCGATATGATGACTGAAGATATTATCATGTCTAAATTATCGCACTTCCGTTTCGATTATGCTCATGATAACCGTGAATGGAACTACCGTCGTACCAATGTAATCTGGACGTATATGTACAGTATTGTTTCGGGAGCAAACAACGTGTTGGCTCTTACAAGTGCTGAAACCACTTCTCCTGAAATTAAAGCGTATCGCGGACAGGCACTTGCCTTGCGCGGTATGGCGTACTATTATCTGATTCAAATGTATCAGCATTTGTATCCGGTTGCATCTTCCGGTGAACTGAAAGGTGTACCTATGTATTATGCTGCCAACGAAGGTAAGGCTAATGTGACCAGCCGTGGAACTGTTAAAGGCGTACTCGATCAGATTGAAGCTGACCTTACTGCTGCTGTTGCTAGTCTGGAAGGATGGACACGTGCCAACAAGAATCAGGTTGATTACTACGTAGCCAATGGTTTACTGGCCCGTTATTATCTGCTTACCGAACAATGGTCGAAAGCCGAAGCTGCAGCTAAAATAGCTCAGACTCAGGCTCCGATTATGGCTGCTGCCGATACCAAAAAAGGCTTCATGTCGATTAATGAAAATGAAGTAATGTGGGGATACGATCACAATACTGAAACCACAACTATCTATGCTTCATTCTTCTCGCATATTTCCAATCTTACTGCCGGGTATGCAGGTTTGAACTATGCTCCCCGTTTGATCGACAAGCGTCTCTACGAATCTATTCCTGCATCCGACATACGTAAAGAATGGTTCCAGAATCCTCAGGGTACTCTGGTTGTTACCGAAAATGTGGATGCAGATGCAACCACCTGGAAATTACCGTATGCTAACCTGAAATTTGGTTCGGATGGTAACTTTACACAGGACTACACCTACATGCGTGGTTCGGAAATGGTACTGATTGAAGCTGAAGCTCTGGCTCGTCAGAACAAAGGCGGTGATGCTGCTACTGCATTGAAAAAACTGCAGGACAAACGCGATCCATCGTGGAACAAAGCAACGGTTACTGTTGATGATATCTGGATGCTGCGTCGTGTGGAACTTTGGGGTGAAGGCGTAAGCTATTTCGACCTGAAACGTCTGAACAAAGGTATCGACCGTACCTATTCAGGATCTAACCACGAAGGTTCCAATAAGGTTGTTGTACCTGCCGGTGATAAACGCTGGGTATACAAAATTCCACAAGGTGAAATCCAGGAAAATGCTGATATCAGCGAAGAAGATAACAATGAATAAAATTCTTTTTGCCGGCCTGTTGTATAGCAGGCTGGCAGAAAACTAAAAAATTGAAGTTATGAAGAAAAATATAATGAAAATTTTCGCATCTCTGTTCGTTGTTGCCTTTGCTGTGACAGCCTGTACAGAGGAAGAAATTCTGAAATCGGACTACGATTATGTTCCGGTTCCCGAACAATTGCCCACTGTTACTGCTACATTGGGTGAAGTAACCGGCGCCTCAGCCGATATGACTGGTAGCATCACTTTTAACGGAGATACAACCTATCTTGAAAAAGGTTTTGTTTGTGCTACCGATGTGGATTTCAAAGTAGGTGTGGTGTCTAAAAAAGTGGCTGGTCCACAATATGCTATTACCGTTGATGGATTGAAAGAACTAACCAATTATTATGGTCGTGCGTATGTTATTACCAAAAATGGTATTGCGTACAGTTCGGTGGTTACTTTCTCGACTCCAATGTTACGCAACCCGCTTACCGATTTCTTCGGAAGTTATGTTCAGAGTGATTACCTCTATGCCGACGAAAAACTGGAAGCTGCTTACGGTGGGGTTCGTTTCGTTGAAATTCCGGGCAATATTAAACAACTGAAAGTCGTTAACTTCTGGGATGGTGGTCAGGAAATTATTATGGACTTCGACCTTCCTAACAAGAAAGTATCGATTGCCAATACTCAGGTGATTTACAAACATGCTACCTATGGTGATACAAAAGCATTGCCATACAATGGGTCTGCACTGGGTAATACTCCTCTTACAGGTACTATTTTGGCCGATGGAACTATCCGTATGGATTCGTGGGCTGCTGCTGTGTCTGCCGGTACATTTGGCCGGTATAAATATTCTACTCTGGTACCTGCCACTAACTCTATTGCAGGTGTATATACCGAAGTAGACTATAAAGCAGATGGAACTGTAGAGGCAACTTACAAAGATGCAATTGTTGTTGCGCCGGTGGCTGGTGATCTTTCAAAGATTACTATTAAAAACTTCTGGGATGGTGGTAATTTTAGCATTGAGGCGGTTATGAACTTCGTTGCCGGTACATTTACCATTGCTCCTCAGGTAATTTATAAGGATGCTACCTATGGAGATTGTAAAATTTTCCCATACAATGTAAGCGCAAATACCGTTGACAAATCGGGAGCAGCTACACAGGGTACTATTAAAGCGGGTGTGCTGGAGGTAGGAAGCTGGGCTGCAACAGTAGATGCCGGTACCTTTGGTCGTTATTCGAAGTCAACTCTTACAAAAGGGTCGGCTGCAGCTATCCGCACCAGCGTTCCTCCGGTATCTGTTAATGTAAGCGATGTAAAACCCGTACAGTTTAAATCTGTTACGTTGCAGAAATAAATTTTGACGGGATAATTTCAATAAAAAGGAGGCTCTCAGGGGCCTCCTTTTTAGGATAAAGTACGTTTTTTTGTTCTAACTAATCAATCATTATCGTATGAAACAGTTTTTATCTTTTGTGATGCTGACAGTTACCCTGTCGGTTTGGGCTGAACGCCTTCCCCTTCAGCATTTTAAATTAGATAACGGGCTTACCGTTTACCTTTGGGAAGACCAAAACCAACCCGATGTTACCGGTCGTGTCGTTGTACGTGCCGGATCCATCGACGAGCCGGAAGAATATACCGGACTGGCGCATTACCTCGAACATGTTCTTTTTAAAGGCACTGAGAAAATCGGAGCCCTCAACTGGGAAAAGGAACAACCAATCTATGAACAAATCATTAAGCTCTACGATGAATTTGCCGACGAAAAGGATCCCGTAAAGCGTGATACGCTGACAGTCCGGATTAACCGTTTGTCACTCGAGGCAGCCAAGATCTCGGTTACCAGCGATTTCTCCAATCTGATTGAAGGAATGGGAGGTGAAAATCTGAATGCGGGCACCAGTTACGATGTGACCATGTATTACAATAATTTTCCTGCTTTCCAAATGGAAAAATGGCTCGAAGTGAATTCGGAACGACTTATGAAGCCGGTTTTTCGTGCCTTCCAGGCCGAACTCGAAAATGTTTTTGAGGAATACAACATGTACCAGGATAACCGTAACACGCATGTAAGTCAGTTTCTGTATTCGAATTTATATCCCACTCATCCTTACGGTCGTGATATCATCGGAAATCCGGAACATCTTAAAAATCCTCGCCTGAGTAAGTTGATCGAGTTTTATTCCACCTGGTATGTGCCCTCCAATATGGCCCTTGTACTGGTAGGAAATTTTAATTCGGAACAGGTTATTCCTATGATAAAGCAAAAATTCGGACGATTAGTGGATAAACCGATTCCGGAACGTAAGAAGCATCAGCCTGCCGATTTTTCTAAAAAGACCAGAGTAAGTGCTAAACTTTCTTATTCGCCGCAGGTTATATGGGGATACCAGGGTGTGCAGAAAGGTCATAAAGACGAACTGGCACTGGATATTTGTACCCAGATACTATCCAACTCCATGCAAACCGGTTTGTTGGATAAACTTTCACTCGATGGAGATATTTCAGGTGCTGTAGCAATGAACGATACTCGTCGCGATGATGGCCGACTGCTGCTCATGGCTGTTCCCTATTACGATATCAGTCAGCGGATGTACAGCTCGGATAAAGCTACCGAAGCGGTAATCCTCAAGGAAGTGGACAAGTTGAAAAACGGTGAAATTGAAGATTGGCTTATTCAATCAATTAAGGATAATTTATTACAACAATATAAGCTGATTCTGGAACGTCCGGCATCGAAAGTGGAAGTGCTCACCGAACTTTTTGCCTACAATCTTCCCAACGATGAATTTTTTGGGATGACCGAACGAATTAAAGCCATCAGCAAGGAAGATATTCAGCGCATTGCAAAGCAGTATTTCTCCGGAAACAATATTACTATATCCATTCAGGAAGGTAAGCCGAAGAAAAATAAGCTCAAAAAGCCCGATATCAAGCCTTTGGACCCTCCCAAGGGTCAAACAACTGAGTATGCAAAGTGGATTCATAGTTTGCCTGTAAATCCGGTGGCCGAAGTGTACAACGATTTCAACTCGGTAAAAACGATCCCCCTATATTCTAACATACCTATGTATTATACGCAAAATACACAGAATGATGTATTTACGTTGACGATTAAATACGGAGTTGGAACTCACAAAATGCCGAAGTTAAAATATGCAGTAGGTTTGATGAACTCAGCCGGGATTATGCCTTCGAGTGATGCTCAATCGGTACGTAAGGAGTTTAGTCAGCTGAATGTGCGCAGTTCGTATTCGGCCGACGAAAATTATTTCTATATTAACATGATAGGCGATGAGAAAAATTTGTTGGAAGCCTGTAAACTGATGACCCGCCAGACTTTATTGCCAAAGCTGGATGAAAAGCAGCTCGATAGAGTGAAAGGTTCGGAGATTTCGTACCGTATCAGCATCGAACCCAACGATATCAATACTCAATCGGATGCTTTGCTTAGTTATGTGATGTATAAGGATAAATCGGAATACATCGATCGTCCGAAACTGGAAGAGGTGTATTTTTCGAAAATCAGTGAGCTGACGGGTGAAATTATCCGTGCTTCTGACTATGAAGTGGAAGTGCACTATGTGGGTGCCCGTGACGCAAAAGAGGTGGCTACAATCTTAAAAGAAAATCTTCCTTTTAAAGAAGAAGTGAAAAAGTCGGAATCGCCAGTGGTACAGGATCGTATCACCTATGAGAAACCTTCGATTCATTTCCTCCGTAATTCTGACGCACAGCAGGTGCAACTGTACTTCTATCTGAATGGAAGCGAGTTTAAACCAGAGGATCAGGTGATGTACGATGCCTTCTATCAGTATTTTAGTGGTGGATTCAATGGGCTGGTAATGAATGAAATACGTGAAAATAACTCCATGGCGTATACCGCTTATGGAGCGTTGATAACGCCTCCTGTTCCTGATAAAAAAGCGTATTTTATGGGCTTTGTTGGAACTCAGGGCGATAAAGCAGCCGATGCAATTGATTTGTATATGAAGTTGCTCAAGGACATGCCCCTGTTCCCCGAACGAATCACCAATGTAAAGACCTATCTGAAGCAATCCTATCTTACTGATAAACCTTCCTTCCGTTCACGCAGTCAGCAGTTTAACCGTTGGAAAATGAAGGGCTATACCGATGATCCGGCTAAAGTGAATATGCAAAAGGTGGAAAACCTGACTTTCGATCAGATTGTTGAGTTTTACAACCGTGAGATAAAAGGAAAGCCCATCACTATTTTAATGACGGGCGATCCGAAGATGATTAATCTGAAACAGATTGAAGCAAATCATGGCAAGATAACGAACGTGAGTCCATCGAGCCTGTTTACCAAACTAAACTAATTGTCAATGTTTAATGATAAATGATTAATCATTTATCATTAAACATTAATCATTTTAAAAAAGTCGTTTCCTTTGTCGTCCACCAGTATGAAAGCCGGGAAATCTTCCACTTCAATTTTCCAGATGGCTTCCATGCCTAATTCAGGATAGGCGAGGCATTCCACTTTTTTGATGCTCTGTTCGGCAAGGATAGCAGCCGGACCACCAATGGAGCCGAGGTAGAATCCGCCATGTTTATGACAAGCCTCGGTCACCTGCACGCTGCGGTTGCCCTTGGCAATCATAACCATACTGCCACCATGCGATTGAAGCAAGTCAACATAGGAATCCATGCGGCCGGCAGTGGTAGGTCCAAATGAACCTGACGCCATACCTTTCGGGGTTTTGGCCGGACCTGCATAGTAAATAGGATGATCTTTTACGTACTGAGGTAATTCCTGGCCAGCATCGAGCAGCTCCTTTAGTTTGGCATGTGCAATATCGCGGCCCACAACGATAGTTCCTGTTAATGACAAACGGGTGGATACTGGATATTGACTCAGTGTTGCCAGAATATCCTTCATAGGCTGGTTGAGATCGATTTTCACTACCTTGCCTTCGGTTGCTTTGCGGTATTCTTCCGGAATATACTGACCCGGATTATCTTCCAGCTTTTCAATCCAGATTCCTTTTTTATTGATTTTTGTCTTGATGTTGCGGTCGGCCGAGCACGAAACAGCCATTCCCACAAAGCAGGAAGCACCATGACGGGGCAAACGCACGATACGAATATCATGGGCAAAGTATTTTCCACCAAACTGTGCACCCATGCCAAATTCCTGAGTTGCTTTAAGAATCTTCTGTTCCATTTCCACATCGCGGAAAGCCTGTCCCAGCGCATTTCCTTCGGTGGGCAGCGAGTCGTAATATTTTGTTGCCGCAAGTTTCACTGTTTTCAGATTGGCGTCGGCAGATGTACCACCGATAACAAAGGCCAGGTGGTAAGGAGGACAGGCAGCGGTACCAAGGGTTTTCATTTTTTCGGTAAGAAATTTCTCAAGCGAAACCGGATTCAGCAACGCTTTTGTTTCCTGGAAGAGATAAGTCTTGTTCGAAGAACCACCGCCTTTGGCGATAAACAGAAACTTATATTCATCGCCGTGCGAAGCCATTAAATCGAGCTGTGCAGGAAGGTTGGTGCCGGTATTCACCTCATCGTACATATTCAGAGCAGCATTCATTGAGTAACGCAGGTTTTCTTCCTGATAGGTCTCATAGATACCTTTCGATAGCGCTTCCTCATCGCTTCCATCCGTAAACACCAGATTCCCTTTTTTTGCATACACTGTAGCTGTACCGGTATCCTGGCAGAAAGGCAGCACCCCTTTTGCCGCAATTTCAGCATTGCGCAGCATGGTCACCGCTACAAATTTATCATTTTCGCTCGCTTCGGGGTCGTTCAGAA
>JANJXE010000179.1 GCA_024709185.1 Paludibacter sp. | reverse complement strand
AGTCTGAAAACAAAAAACCCCTGATAAACAGGGGTTTTTCGTGCGGCTGAAGGGACTCGAACCCCCACGCCTCTCGGCACCAGATCCTAAGTCTGGCGCGGCTACCAATTACGCCACAGCCGCGATTTTGTGCGTTAGCGGGTGCAAAGATAAGAAAACTTTTTTACAAGCCAATTTTTTTATTACTTTTGTGCCTCGATTTAAAAACCATTTGTAAGGTATAAGTATGATAAAAATTACATTTCCAGACAGTTCTGTCCGAGAATTTGCTCCCGGAGTAACAGGACTACAAGTGGCTGAGAGCATCAGCCCCCGATTGGCACAGGACGTACTCTCAGTTACTGTTAACGACCAGGTATGGGATCTCACCCGTCCTATCAATAACGATGCATCCATCAAATTACATAAATGGGATGATGAAGAAGGAAAGCATGCTTTTTGGCATTCGTCGGCTCACCTGATGGCTGAAGCGCTCCAGGAATTGTACCCTGGTATCAAATTCGGCATCGGACCTGCCATTGAAAACGGTTTTTACTACGATGTGGATCCGGGTACAGCTGTCATTAAAGAAGGTGATCTTCCAGCCATTGAAGCAAAAATGATGGAGTTGGCAGCACGAAAAGTGGCATATCTGCGTAACGATATTTCAAAAGCCGACGCACTTAAAAAGTTCATAGACAAAGGCGATGAATACAAAGTCGAACTGATTACCGACCTGGAAGATGGCACCATTACATTGTATACTCAGGGCAACTTTACCGATTTATGCCGTGGTCCGCATTTGCCCAGTACGGGCGAAATTAAAGCCATCAAACTGCTGAGTGTTGCCGGTGCTTACTGGCGTGGAGATGAAAAACGCAAGATGCTTACCCGTATCTACGGTATCACCTTCCCAAAGAAAAAGATGCTCGACGAATACCTGGTGCTTCTCGAAGAAGCAAAAAAACGTGACCACAGGAAAATCGGAAAAGAACTCGAGCTGTTTGCTTTCTCAGAAACTGTTGGAAAAGGACTGCCCCTGTGGCTCCCCCGTGGTACTGCGCTGCGCCTGCGTCTTGAAGACTTCCTCAAAAAGATACAGCGCCGCTTTGAATACCAACAGGTAATGACTCCCCATATCGGTAACAAACAATTGTATGTTACTTCAGGGCACTATGCCAAATACGGCAAGGATTCGTTCCAACCTATTCATACACCGGAAGAAGGCGAAGAATACCTGCTCAAACCGATGAATTGTCCGCACCATTGCGAAATTTATAAGGTGAAGCCCCGCTCGTATAAGGATCTTCCTTTACGAATGGCTGAATTCGGAACCGTTTATCGGTACGAACAAAGTGGTGAACTTCACGGTCTTACCCGCGTTCGCTCCTTTACACAGGACGATGCGCATATTTTCTGCCGTCCCGAACAATTGAAGGAAGAATTTCTGAAGGTAATGGATATTATCTTCATTATTTTCAAGGCATTGGATTTCGAAAATTTTGAGGCGCAAATTTCGCTGAGAGATCCTGAAAACAAAGAAAAATACATCGGTTCGGACGAAAACTGGGAAAAAGCGGAAAGTGCTATCGTGGAAGCCTGCCGTGAAAAAGGGCTAAAAGCCCGTGTGGAACTGGGTGAAGCCGCCTTCTATGGTCCTAAACTCGACTTTATGGTGAAAGATGCTATCGGTCGTCGCTGGCAGCTGGGAACCATTCAGGTGGATTACAACCTGCCCGAACGCTTCGAGCTGGAATACACCGGCGAGGATAATATGAAACATCGTCCGGTAATGATTCACCGTGCACCGTTCGGATCCATGGAGCGCTTCGTGGCTGTGCTCATCGAACATACTGCCGGAAAATTCCCGTTATGGCTCACTCCCGATCAGGTGGTAATACTTCCTATCAGTGAGAAATTCAACGATTATGCCTACGAACTGGCAAAGGAAATGAACCTGAAGGATATACGTGTTCAGGTGGATGACCGCAACGAGAAAATCGGCCGGAAGATTCGTGACAACGAGTTAAAACGCATCCCCTACATGCTTATCGTGGGAGAAAAAGAAGCTGAAAACCGCGAAGTATCGGTTCGCCGTCAGGGCGAAGGCGATAAAGGCACCATTAAGGTTGCAGACTTTATAGCCATGGTGAACGAAGAAGTGGAACGGATGATGAATCAGTATTGATATTTCAACGTACAAAGATTGCACCCTGAATGAACAAGCATTCAGGGTGTTTTTATTTTTTCCAAAACGTTGGTGTAAACAGCACCAGTACTGTAAATAATTCAAGTCGGCCCAGTAACATGGCAAACGACAGAAACCATTTGCTGAATTCAGGAACTGCGGCAAAATTACCAGCCGGACCTACCAGTCCCAGCCCGGGTCCTACTCCCCCGATACAGGTTATCATGCCGCCAATTGCCTCCATAAAGGGCATCCCGGAGAATGTAAGCACCAATACACCAACCCCAATCGAAAACATGTAGAGTATAACAAATGCCAACACTTTGGTTATAATATCCGCCTGAACAATTTTACCATTGTATTTAACAGGAACAACGGCATTCGGATGAATGATTTTCTGAAATTCATAGTAACAATATTTTGCTGCTAACACCAACCGAACCATTTTCATTGCACCACTTGTCGAACCAGCTGAGGCTCCGGTGATCATGGTAAAAAGCAAAATAATCCAGGTAAAGGTTGACCAGGTCATATAATCAACCGTTGCAAACCCGGTGGTTGTCATGGTGGAAATTACGTTAAAAAAAGCATTACGCCATGCCTCTTCAATTTCAGCCCATGAAAAACCAGTCGAAAAATCGACTAATGACAGTGCTATCGTCAATGAAAAAACAACTATCAGCGACAAATACGTTTTGAGCTCCTCATTTTCGAACACCTTACTAAATTTTGTTTTAAATCCAAAATAGTAAAGTGTGAAATTCACTCCGGAAAGCATCATGAAAACAGCAATTACATACTGGATGTAAGCTGAATCCCAATACGCAATACTAGCTTGTTTAGTTGAAAATCCTCCGGTAGCAACGGTACCAAATGAATGGCAGACCGCATCGAACCAGCCCATTCCTCCAAAACGCAACAATACTGTTTCAGCAACTGTAAGAACGATATATATCAACAAAAGACGTTTTGCAATTTCAGCCACTTTTGGATGTATTTTGTCAAAAGATGGAGCAGCCGATTCGGTGGCAAACAGCTGAGCACCACTACTTCCGAAAACCGGTAAAATGGCCAGCGACATTCCGATGATACCCAGTCCTCCCATCCAATGGGTAAGACTTCTCCAGAATAGTATACTATACGAAAGTTCTTCAATATTGTTCAGGATGGAAGCTCCTGTAGTAGTAAAACCCGATATTGTTTCAAAAAAGGCATCTTCCACAGCTGGAATGCTTCCCGTAAAAAGATAGGGTAACATCCCCACTACAGAAAAAAGAATCCAAACAAATGTTACCACCAGCGAACCTTCTCTTCGGCTTATCAATGGAGAAGCATTGCGACCAAAAACAATTGCAATTGTTCCTGCAACCAGAGCAATTCCGCCACTCACTAAAAACCATCTGAAATCATCTTCGTGAAAATAAACTGCAATCAGCGAAGTTGCCAGCAAAGCAAAAGCCTCGACCAGTAATAAAATCCCGAAAAAACGGAAAATCAGTTTAAAATTAAAGTTCTTCTTCATATTGAAGACTTGTAGTAAATTACTTTTTCCAGAACACGGGTGTAAAAATCACCAGAACAGTGAATAACTCCAGTCGTCCCACTAACATAACTATCGAAAGAAACCACTTTGAGAAAGCCGGAATTTCTGAAAAGCTGAAAGCAGGACCAATACTTCCCAGTCCGGGACCAACGTCACTGATACAAGTAACCATCCCTCCCAGCGACTCTAAAAAGCCCATACCACTGAAAGCGAGGACAATAACACCTATCAATATAACGATGATATACAAGAGAATAAACGCCAGCACCCTGGTAATAACCTCTTCGCGAACGATGGAACCATTGTATCGAACAGGGAATACAGCATTGGGGTGAATTATCCGTTTAAATTCATAATAGGCATATTTGATAACCAGAAAAACACGAATCACTTTCATCCCTCCGGCAGTAGATCCGGCTGAAGCTCCTATCATCATTATAATTAATGCCAGAATCCAGGCCAATGGAGCTAACTGCATATAATCGATAGTAACGTATCCGGTAGTAGTTATCAGCGAAACCACTGTAAACAAACTATCCCTCAGGGTCTTTTCTATGTTGGTAAAACTTGAAAAGGTATCGGGCGAGATCATCGTGAAACCTAACAATACGGTAACAACCAACACAACAAGTAAATAGAATCTTAACTCCTGATTTGTAGTAAGCTTCTCATAATTACGTTTAACCATGAAGTAAAACAAAGTAAAATTGACGCCTGCAAGAAACATAAACAGAATCATAATATACTGTATAGCAGGAGAATCCCAATATCCAACACTCAACTGTTTAGTGGAAAATCCTCCTGTAGCCATGGTTGTAAAAGCGTGATTCAATGCATCAAACCAGCCCATACCGGCAACTCTCAGAAGGAGAAATTCTGTTAACGTAAGCACTATATAAATTGCCAGTAAGCGTTTGGCTGTTTCGCTCATTTTAGGATGAATTTTATCCTTGGTAGGTCCTGTTGCTTCAGCTGAAAAAAGTTGTACTGATGAAAAACCAAAAATCGGAAGTAAGGCCATAGAAATAACAATAATTCCAAGTCCTCCAACCCACTGTGTAAGACTTCGCCAGTAAAGGATACTGAATGGCATTGATTCAATATTATTCAGAATAGATGCGCCGGTAGTTGTGAAACCCGACATGGTTTCAAAGAAAGCATCCGTTACCGAAGGGATACTACCTGAGATGAGGTAAGGCAACATTCCAATCAACGAAAATACAAGCCAGATTGATGTTACAATAACCGATCCCTCACGGCGCCCAACTACTGGTTTAGCATTCCGCCCAGACAACAAACTCAGCAAGCCTAAAAACGCTGAAATTCCGGCACTATAAAAAAATGTTAACCCCTGGCCTTCCCGGTAATACCACGAAACCAACACAGCTGTTAGCAGAAAGGCACTTTCAAACAATAAAAGTGATCCTGTAATACGAAGTATAAACCGATGATTAAAATCGCGGTACATTATTGAAAAAAGCTTTCCAGTTTGCGAATTGCAGAAGCAACGCAGAAACATATTACATGATCATCGGGCTGAATTACTGTGTCGCCTGAAACTATAAAACCTTCACCGTTGCGCACATAGCCTCCAATATTTACATTCGAAGGTAATCGTAAATCCTTTATTTTAGAACGTATAATTTTTGAAGTACTTTTGGCTACAAATTCAACAACTTCAGCATCTGCAGAGGTAAGTGAACGAACGTCCAGCACATCGGCATCAAGGGTAAGCTGGTAAATATAACTGGCTGCAATCATTTTCTTATTGATTACAGTACCAATATCCATACTTTCGGCAAGCATGATATAATCAATATTTTCGACCTCAGCAACTGTTTTTTGAACCCCCATTCGCTTTGCAGCCATACAAGCAAGGATATTCGCTTCCGAATTGGAAGTAACAGCAATAAAAGCATCTGTTTCATGAATGCCTTCATCACGAAGTAATTCCAGGTCGCGTGCATCGCCATTGATAATCAATGCCCTGCTGCAACGTTCAGCTAACTGATAGCTCCGCTCAATGTCCTTCTCGAGAATTTTCACATTGATGTGCGAGGGCAAACCCTGAGCAGTCTTTTGAGCTATTCGGCTACCACCCATGATCATGGCACTGTTAATTTTGTGATCGATTTTACCTGATTGTTCGCGCACAAATTCCAGGTCTTCCGGCCGGGCAATAAAATAGACTATATCATTTGGTTCTATCTGATCTGCTCCTCCGGGAATAATTGTATTGTTGTTGCGTTTGATGGCAACAATCCTGTACCTCCGGTGATCAAAATATCCGCTGATGAATTTTTTGTTCACGATGGGAGCGTTAGCCCTCACCTTAATTCCCAGCAAAATAAGTTCACCGTTACAAAAACTCATATTTTGCCGTAGCCATGTGGTTTCCAGCGAAGTAATAATCTCTTTGGCTGCCAACATTTCAGGATATATAAGGTAATCGACCCCCAGGTTTTTAAAGAAATCCTTATTCTGTTGAAGCAAATACTCTGGATTATCGATTCGAGCAAGTGTTTTTTTGGCTCCCAGATTGGTAGCAATCATGCAGGAAGTCATATTCACGCTTTCTGAAGGTGTAACTGCAATGAATAAATCAGCATTGTTGCTACCAGCTTCGCGCAAATCATTAATGGAAGTCGGCGACCCGATCCGGGTCATCAAATCATAATTGGCATCCAGATCCCTCAGTCGTTCAGGGTCTTCATCCATAAGAGTGATATCAATATGTTCCTTAGCGAGTAACTTTGCAAGGTGAGTTCCCACTTCGCCGGCGCCAACAATAATTATTCTCATGACAAGTTTATTACTAACTTTTTTATTTTAGAAAATCGAGTATCGAACGGGTTATTCCCACTTTATCGAGTCCGATTTCAGCATATAATTCCTCCGGCGTTCCATGTTCGATAAATCGATCAGGTATACCCATTCGACGTACTTTATGCTGATAGCCCTTTTCAGCAAGAAATTCGAGCACTGCAGAACCGAACCCACCATTAACAGTACCATCTTCAATGGTAAGAATATGGGTGTATGATTCAGCAACTTCAGTAAGCATATTCTGATCAAGTGGTTTTACAAATTTCATATCGTATAAACCTATTCTGACCGGAGAATCTTCTTCAATCACTTTAATTGCATCCAATGCAGCATTCGCCATAACACCTACAGTAAGAACTGCCAGTTTTTCGCCCTGTTTCAGGCATTCACCTTTACCTATTTCGACTTCCTGCATCTCATTGCGCCAGTCGATCAAAAACCCTTTTCCTCTTGGATAACGAATCACAAAAGGACCATAGTTCTTCTTCTGTACTGTGTACATAAGATTGCGCAATTCGTGTTCGTTTCGGGGTGCAGCAATGGTAAGATTCGGAATACAACGCATGTAGGCTAAATCAAATGCTCCATGGTGTGTGGCGCCATCCGACCCAACCAGGCCGGCACGGTCGAGACACATAATTACATTTAGTTTCTGCAGTGCCACATCGTGAATCACGCTGTCGTAGGCCCGTTGCATAAAGGATGAATACACATTACAGAAAGGCACCATTCCTTCCTTAGCTAGTCCGGCCGAGAAGGTAACCGAGTGAGCCTCGGCAATTCCCACATCATATACCCGCTCTGGAATCTCACGCTGCATAATATTCATCGAACAGCCCGATGGCATGGCCGGAGTTATTCCTATAATTTTATCATTCTGACGGGCCAGTTCAAGTAAGGTTTCACCAAAAACATTCTGGAATAAAGGAGCTGAAGGCACATCGGGACCTTTTTTACGGGTACCGGATGCCGGATCAAAGTGACCTGGTGCATGCCATTCGGTAGCTGCATTCTCAGCAGGTGTATATCCTTTGCCTTTGGTAGTAATGCAATGCAATACTTTTGGTCCTTTGAAATCCTTGATTTGCTCCAGTACTTTTACCAGATTCTCCACATCGTGACCATCTACCGGTCCGAAATAGCGTATATTCAGACCCTCGAAGATATTGCTCTGACGGGTAAGTGTCGCTTTAAGAGCATTTCCGAGTTGTTGCACTTTCTTCTTGGCATTGTCGCTCATCAATCCCATGCGGCGCAATACCTTGTAGGTGGTATACCGGAATTTATTATAAGCCGGCGACATGGTCATGTCCACCAGATACTGCGTTATTCCACCGTGTACCGGATCGATGGCCATCTGATTGTCGTTCAGAATAATCAACAAATCATTTTTGTCCATCGAAGTATTGTTCAATCCTTCAAAGGCCAATCCACCCGTCATCGACCCATCACCAATGACTGCTACTATCCTCCGGTTGTCTTCCTTTTTAATAAGCGATGCAATCGACATACCAAGGGCGGCCGAGATGGAGGTAGAAGCATGTCCCACTCCAAAAGCATCATATTCACTTTCAAAAATGGATGGAAAACCACAGATGCCTCCCATCTTACGATTGGTGTGAAATTGATCACGACGACCGGTTAGGATTTTATGACCATAAGCCTGATGACCGACATCCCATACTATGCGGTCGTAAGGTGTGTTAAAAACATAGTGCAAAGCTACTGTTAGCTCCACACTTCCAAGATTCGAACCTAAATGGCCCGGATTTCGGGAAACCTCTTCGATGATAAAATCGCGCAATTCATTACAAACAACAGCTAAGTCGTTGCGAGGCACTTGTTTGAGATCATCCGGAGAATCTATCTTATATAAATATTGGTATTCTTTGCGTTCCATTTGGTAAAAACTCTATTTAGCCCGCAAAAATAACACATTTTTTGGTTATATTGTTTTTTTGCTCTTTTTTCGTAAAACGTGCACAGATATTAGAAACTGAAACAAAAAAGGCCAAAAAAGATACGATTTCCCATAAAAATTCGATTTTTTTATTGAAACTATTTGCTATTTTGATTTTTCCCTTTATCTTTGCACCGAAATTAATAAATCAATGACAACAAATTTCTTCAAATCTATTCTCGTGCTCGTCGTGGAACTTTTGGTCAAAAATCAAGGGTGAGGCGGTT
>JANJXE010000302.1 GCA_024709185.1 Paludibacter sp. | reverse complement strand
AGGGAAGCCTTAGCGCCAGTCCAGATACGGGCTCCTTTGATATCGATTCCGATGTAGTTAAATGCCGGATTGTGTTCGGCCAGTGCCACTGTATATTCGCCCTTACCACATCCCAGTTCGAGCACGATGGGCTTGTTGTTTTTGAAAAACAACTCATTCCACCGGCCCTTCATGGCAAAGGGCTGTCCAAGGCGCACTTCGTGCGATGATACCTGTACAACATGCGGAAAATGTTCCATCTCCGCGAATTTAGAGAGTTTATTCTTTCCCATTGGGGTATGAAATGCGAAGTCCTGCATGTGTAACGCCAACGAGCAGCGTATCGTTCATGCACTGACTTAGTTTAAAAACATAAGTACCTTTACGACCGAAAACGGAATTCATGCGATAGGGTTTTTCCAGCTGATAGACCACTCCGCTCCCGGCACCCAGCCAGTTACCCGACGTATCAGAGAGGCGCATTTCGAGGGTATCGCGGGCAATGAGCAGACTATCGGGTCCGGTAAGCTCCACCTGCATGCCTATAGTTTGGTAGCGATACCGACCGGTATGTCGCAGTTGAACGAACATATCGCACACCGCCAGCGTATCTGTAGCTTCTACGGTGAACACCAGCACCGAATCGCGCGGCCATCCGTCGGCGCCTGTGGGTTGGTATTCGTTGTAGAAATCGGTAACCGTGCACGACCAGAGTAGCAAAGGCAAAACCAGCAGGAGTCTGTACGGGTTGTGCCAATGGCTTTTGCGTACAGGCATTCCCGGGTTGTGCCGATGGTTAACACGCTCACCAACTGTCTCTTTATTTGTCAGCCGGAGGTGTATCATTTCGTTTAACAGGTTTTGCAGGACGTTGCTGAGGCGACGCATTACCCCTGGGATGCTGTGGACGGTTTTTCTTTGCCGGACGCTTGCGCTGACCATCGAAACGCGTGAGGCTGTCCTCGCCCACCACATTATTAAAATCGATTTTCTTTTCGGCCTCTTTGCTGCTTTCGTCGAGACTGCCCGGCTTCTGGCCTTTTTTATTCAGTTGAATAACCTCACGGGCACGATCGGCAGAGATAGTAACCACATTAGCCACGAAATTCGGTGCCGAAGAGTAGGACATTGTGCCTTTAAAGGTGTCGGTTTTAAAGTGATAATAGGTGCCATCGAGCGTTTCCAGCGGGATTTCCTTCGATGGAAAATCCTTCAGTGCATCCACATAGGTATCGAGTTCGAAATTCATGCAGCACTTGAGCTTACCGCATTGTCCGGCCAGCTTTTGCGGATTCAGCGATATATCCTGGGTACGCGCTGAACCGGTCGATACCGAGTTGAAATTCGTCATCCAGCCCGAGCAGCACAATTCGCGGCCACAGGGACCGATACCGCCGATGCGACCGGCTTCCTGACGGGCACCAATCTGCTTCATCTCGATACGCACCCTGAAGGTTTCGGCAAACACCTTGATGAGCTGGCGGAAATCGACACGGTCGTCGGCAATATAGTAGAAGATGGCTTTGTTTCCATCGCCCTGAAACTCCACATCACCGATTTTCATATCAAGCTTCAGGCTTTCAGCAATCTGGCGGGCCTTGATCATGGTTTCCTGCTCACGGGCCTTGGCTTCGTTGTACTTTTCGAGATCCGTTTCGCGTGCCTTGCGGTAAATTTTGCGTATCTCGTATTTCTCAGGATTAATCTTATTCTTGTTCATCTGCAGCAGCACCAGTCGTCCAGTGAGCGTCACCTCGCCAATGTCGTGCCCCGGCGATGCTTCCACCGCTACAATATCGCCCTTTTCAACAGGGATTTGCGCCGAATTTACGAAAAAGCCCTTGCGGGTATTTTTGAACTGCACTTCCACATAATCGGTATCCGAATGCGTCTCGGGTAAATCACAGAGCCAGTCGAAGGTGCTCAGTTTCTGGTGCGAGCTATAGCTGCATCCGCCGCATCCGCCGCCTTTGCTGCTGCAACCGCACCCTTTTTTTGTCGTTGGTATCGTATCCATTTTGTTGTTACTTTTTTAATAAGAGGATGATTTTCAGCATTAAATCGAAGAAAACCATCTTCGCGTTTACATTTTGGTCTATATGTCGCTCAGCAAGCGAAAACTCTTCCACCAGCGCCTCTACATTCCGTTCGTTGATGTAGGGCGAGAATTTCTGTGAAAAAGCCAGCTCACCGGTATTCATGTAATTCAAATCGGTTTGTTGTAAATTAAAGATAAAATTCTCACGGATGAGGTGCTGCCCATAGGCCAGGAAAGCCTTCTGCCGTTCGCGGCCCACTGCGGCTGCTGCCATCTCATCCGACCAGCGTTTGAGCGTTTTCAGCGAGGCATGATCCTTTTGATTGCCCACCTTCCAGGCAAGGCGCATCACGGTAACGAAGCGCTCGAAGTTTTGTTGTTTCTCGTCGCCCTCCTTCAACAGGTTGAGTGCAGCCAGGTAACTTCCGTTGGCAATGCGTGCTGTATTCAGCGCATCGTGCTGCGAAATTTCCATTCCGGTACGCGTAAGCAGGGCCACTACAATCTCGCCGGTTTCGAGGCGGGGGATGTTCACGTGCTGGGTACGCGAGAGAATGGTAGTGATGATTTCGTCGGGACGGTTGGTGACCAACAGGAAAACCGTCTTTTCGGGAGGTTCTTCCAGTATCTTCAGTAATTTATTGGCACACTGGATGTTCATGCGTTCGGGCAGCCAGATAAGCATGATTTTGTACTCCGACTCATACGTTTTCAGACTGAGTTTGCGGATGATTTCCTGACTTTCGTTGGCATAGATAACACCCTGTTTGGCATCGTCGGAAATGCGTGCCAGCCATTCATCGACTCCGAAATAGCCCGATGAATCGAGCACCAGTTGGCGGAACTGCCCCACAAAATCGTCGCACACCACCGAGCTTTTATTGGCCGGTTTAATCACCGGGAACACAAAATGCAGGTCGGGATGCGCCAGTTTGGAATATTTAACACAGGAAGGACAGAGGCCGCAGGAGTCGGTATCGGTACGCTGTTCGCAGCTGATATACTGAGCATAAGCCAGTGCCAGTGCCAGTTTACCCACGCCGGTAGCGCCCCGGAAGAGTTGCGCGTGCGGGATGCGCTGCTCCGTAACAGTACGAATCAGACGGTCCTTTACAGCCTGCTGGCCAATAATTTGCGCAAATTGCATAGAGGGTAATGAACTTCCGTATTTATAATCCGCAAACTTACATAAAATTTTTGACTGTCGAAAGCGGAAAGCCTTGCGCGGGGAATATTAATTTCCGTACTCTATCATTTTTAACTATCTTTGCGACTGAGCATTAAAACTAAACCGGGACCGGGAGTGTTAAAATAAAAGCAGTGCTTACGAGCCCTAACTTACTAACAACTATTAAATTACAACAATATGAGAAACTTAGAGCCCCACATCCTCTGGAATTATTTCTACGAGATTACCCAAATTCCCCGTCCTTCGAAAAAGGAAGAACGCATACTGGCATTTCTGAAGCAGATAGCTGCCGACCACCAACTGGAAACGGAGCAGGACACAGCCGGCAACCTGGTGATACGCAAGGCAGCCACTCCGGGGTACGAAACCCATCCGGGCGTTATCCTGCAATCGCATGTGGATATGGTGTGCGAAAAAAACGCCGGCACTGAGTTTAATTTCGACACCGACGCCATTCAGGCCTATATCGATGGCGACTGGGTGAAAGCCCGCGGCACTACACTGGGGGCCGACAATGGCATTGGAATGGCCATGGCGCTGGCGGTACTTACCTCGCCCGGAGTGCAGCATCCGGCCATTGAATGTCTGTTTACAGTGGATGAAGAGACGGGTCTGACCGGCGCATTTGCCCTCGAAAAAGGGTTATTGAAGGGGCAGGTACTTATTAATCTTGATTCGGAAGACGATGGCGAAGTGTTTATCGGCTGTGCGGGAGGTATCGGTACAAAAGCATTTTTCGATCTCCTACAGGAAGCATCTCCGCAGGGATTGTTCACCTTTAAGGTAAATGTGAGTGGATTGAAAGGCGGACATTCGGGGGGCGACATCCACCTGGGGCTTGCCAATGCGCTGAAGTTATTATCGGGCTACCTGGGATTGCTGCAGGAGAAAATGCCGGTGCGTCTTGCACAGATTCAGGGCGGTAACCTGCACAATGCCATTCCACGCGAAGCCGGAGCGGTGGTAGCGGTGCCTTATTCCGAAAAAGAAACTGTGCGGGTGATATTGAATATTTACCTGGCCGATGTGGAAGCAGATTACAACTATGTGGAACCGGGATTGAAGATAACGCTGGAGTCGGTGGAAACACCTGCTGAGCTGATTACAAAGGACATAAGCGACCGATTGATCGACGGGCTGAATGCCTGTCCGCACGGTGTAATTGCCATGAGCCCGGACATGCCGGGATTGGTGGAAACCTCGACCAACCTTGCGTCGGTGAAAATGACGGGCGAGCGCATCACAGTGGTTACCAGTCAGCGAAGCATGGGCGAGCCGGGGAAAAAAGAAATCGCCTCCACAGTGTATAAAGTATGGCAGGATGCCGGTGCAGTTGTAGAACAAAACGATGGTTATCCCGGATGGAAACCCAACCTCGATTCGCGTATTCTCACCATTACCCGTTCAGCTTACAAAACATTATTCGGTAAAGATCCCGCTATCAAGGCCATTCATGCCGGTTTGGAGTGCGGACTCTTCCTCGAAAAATACCCGCATCTCGACATGGTATCGGTGGGCCCGCAGATGTACGGCGTGCATTCGCCCGACGAGCGCCTGAGTATCACATCGACCCAAAAAAGCTGGGCGTGGTTAGTTGAGATTCTTAAAAACAGCTAAGAACAACCCTGCCTGATGAACAAGCGCAAAATCATCAACGATCCGGTGTTCGGGTTTATCAACATCCCCGACGGCGTGGTGTACGAAATTATTCAGCATCCGTATTTTCAACGGCTGCACCGCATTAAGCAGCTCGGGCTGTCGAACTACGTTTATCCCGGAGCGCAGCACACCCGCATGCAACATTCGTTGGGGGCCATGCATCTGATGGGCGAAGCGATCAGTCAGCTTCGCGAAGCAGGTCACGACATCACACCGGAAGAAGAAACCGGTGCGAAGGCTTGTATTCTGTTGCACGACATTGGTCACGGGCCTTTCTCGCATGCTCTCGAGCACAGTCTGGTGCCGGGTGTGAGCCACGAAGAGCTGTCGGTGATACTGATGGAAGCAATGAACCGCGAATTCGGTGGACGGCTGTCGATGGCTATTCAGATTTTCCGCAACGACTACCCGAAGCGCTTTTTGCACCAGCTGGTATCGGGGCAGCTCGATATGGACCGGCTCGATTACCTGAGCCGCGACAGTTTTTTCAGCGGGGTGAGCGAAGGCATTATCGGTTCGTCGCGGATTATCAAGATGCTGAACCTTCACGACGGTCAGCTGGTGGTGGAGGCTAAGGGGATTTACTCGATCGAGAAATTCCTGGTAGCCCGAAGATTGATGTACTGGCAGGTGTACCTGCACAAAACCTCGGTAGCGGCCGAGAAGATGCTGGTAAATATCCTGAAGCGGGCCAAGCAGCTGGCTTCGAACGGCGAACTACTTTTTGGTTCTCCGGCACTTCAGTACTTTTTGTACAACAGCGCCGAGCTCAGCGATTTCGAGCAGGAAGGCATGGCCCTGAAGCATTTTGTGATGCTCGACGATTCCGATTTTATCTCGGCGATAAAGGTTTGGTCGGGGCACAGTGATAAGGTGTTGAGTGTGTTGTGTGAAGCGTTTATCAACCGAAAGCTGTTCAAGGTGGAGATAAAATCTTCGGCGAGCAGTTCATTTGAACTGGAGAGCTGGAGAAAAAAATACAGTGATTTTTTCAACATTAGCTCAGAAGAGGCGCAGTACTTCATGAACGACGACACTGTGAGTACTGACACCTATTCGGCTGAGGATGACAATATTAACATATTAATGAAAGACGGAACCATAAAGGATATTGCGGAAGCATCGGACATGCTGAACATCAGCGTATTGACACGTCGCGTGCAGAAACACTATTTTTGTTATTACAAGTTGCCAGCGGTGGTGAAGTAGTCATGCAGTAGCAGTTACCGGGTGAAGATCAATCCATCCGATTCCGGTGAGTGCGTATGTCAATTTGGATTAATTAGTATAATAATGTCACATAAAGGTACGCTCAATGGAATTTGTTTATTAATTTTGCGCCCAAATATTTTTTATGGAATTTTCTGCCCGACAATTAGCTGATTTTTTACACGGAGAAGTGGACGGAGATCCTTCGGTGAAGGTATCCGATTTTTCGAAGATTGAAGAAGGACGTCCCGGAACGATCAGCTTTTTGTCGAATCCCCGTTACGAGCCTTACATATACGAAACGCAGTCGTCGGTGGTACTGGTGAACAGGGATTTTGAGCCTTCGAAGCCCGTATCGGCGACCCTTGTTCGCGTTGAGAATGCCTATGAGTCGTTGGCAAAGCTGATGACGCTGGTTTCGGGCGAGCGGGCGAAGCCTGAGGGCATTTCGCAGCTGGCCTCGCTGCACGCAACGGCTGTAACCGGCAGTGGCTGTTACATTGATAGTTTTGCGAGTGTGGCTGCCGGGGCGGTGATTGGCAATAATGTGCAGATTCACAGCAGGGTAAGCATAGGCGAGAATGTGGTGATTGGGAACAATACGATACTTTATCCCGGCGTGGTGATTTACCGCGATTGCCGTATAGGCAACAACTGTGTGATACACGCCAACGCGGTGATTGGAGCCGATGGTTTTGGATTTGCCCATGCCGAAGATGGCAGTTACAGCAAAATTCCGCAGCTGGGGAATGTGGTGCTGGAAGATGATGTGGAAATCGGAGCCTGTACAACGATCGACAGGGCCACCATGGGCAGCACCTATATCCGCAGGGGCGTGAAGCTCGACAATTTGATTCAGATAGCTCATAATGTAGAGGTAGGAGAAGACACTGTGATGGCAGCCCAGGTGGGCATCGCCGGATCGACAAAAATAGGAAAGCGCACCATGTTTGGAGGGCAATCAGGAGCTAACGGACATATTCACATTGCCGACGGATCGATACTGGCAGCCAGAGCCGTGGCTATGAGTGCTATCGACGAGCCGGGGAAGATGTGGTCGGGATTTCCGGCCGTGCCTTTGCTTAGCTTTCAGCGGTCGTTTATAGCCAATAAGAATCTTCCCGAATTGCAGAAAACAGTCACACAGCTGAAAAAGCAGTTGGAGGCGCTCGAGAAGCGACTTAGCGAAGAAAAGAAATAAGTTTACAAGTACAAACGTTAGCATCGGGTACAAAAGTCACTGGCAACAGTAGCGGGCTAACCGACAGATAAATGAATGAAACAAAAAACAATCGGGAGCAGTTTTGAGCTGGAGGGCAAAGGGCTGCATACCGGACTTTATATTCACTTTAAGGCCTTGCCTGCACCTGCCAACAGCGGAATGCGGATTCGGCGCACCGACCTGGAAGGACAACCGGAGATTGCGCTGGTGGCTGAAAATGTTCAGGACACCATGCGGGGTACTGTGCTCCGTAACGAGCTTTTTCAGGTGAGTACTGTGGAACATGCACTGGCTGCCTTCTATGCAGCGGGCATCGACAATTGCCTGTTTGAAGTGGATGGACCCGAATTTCCCATCCTTGATGGCAGTGCCCGCCACTATGTGGAAAAGCTGGCCGAAGTGGGCGTGGATGAACTGGATGCGGAAAAAACGTTCCTTGTGATTGATACTCCACTGGAATACAGTCTGGAAAATGGTTCGACGATACAGGCTTACCCTGCAGATCGTTTTGAAGTGGAGGTAATCATCGGATTTAATTCGCCGGTTTTGCCCGAACAAAGCGCTGTGCTGACCGACATGAGTCGTTTCGGTGATGAAATTTCAAGTGCGCGCACTTTTGTGTTTGTGCGGGAGATAGAGCCGCTGATTACGATGAATCTGATAAAAGGTGGTGACCTGCAAAATGCGATTGTGATTTACGATCGCCCGATGACGCAGGAAAGCATGGATGCCATCACCGACAAGCTCAGTCACGAGCCGGTGGATGCCTCCCGGTTAGGCTATTTGTCGGGGCCGCTTCATTTTGAAAACGAACCGGCGCGGCACAAGCTGCTCGATGTAATTGGCGATTTGGCATTGGTGGGCCATCCTGTTAAAGGGCGCATTGTGGCACGGTATCCCGGACATAAAGTAAACACTGAATTTGCAAAATATATACGTACACACTATAGTTTAAGTAAGAATGATCAATCAACCCTTAGCTTCCATACATCCTGAGGCAAAAATAGCCCCGGGGGTGGAAATCGGACCTTTTGTTTTTATTGATAAAAATGTAGAAATTGGCGAAGGCACAAAGATATATGCCCATGCAACCATCCTCGAAGGATCGCGCATCGGCCGGAATTGCCAGATTTTCCCGCATGCTGTGGTAGGCGGTATTCCTCAGGATTTAAAATTTAAAGGCGAAGAGTCGCTGGCGATTATTGGTGATAACACCACGCTGCGCGAATGCGCTACCGTGAACCGCGGAACTGCCTCGAGAGGGCGCACGGTGGTGGGCAGTAACTGTCTGCTGATGGCCTACTCGCATGTGGCTCACGACTGTGTGGTGGCCGACAATGTGATTATGGCGAATGCCTGTCAACTGGCTGGCGAGGTTGAGATCGGACCTTTTGCCGTTTTGGGAGGAGGCACCATGATCCATCAGTTTACGAAAGTGGGCCGCAACGTCATGATACAGGGTGGCTGCAAGGTGTTGAAAGATGTTCCTCCCTTTGTAACAGCAGGTCGCGATCCGCTGATGTTTGCCGGAGTGAACAGCATCGGCATGCGTCGACGTGGTTTCAGCGATGAGCATATTGCCATTATCCACGAAGCGTATCGTATCCTGTATCAACAAAAACTGAATACGACTAATGCGCTGGCTAAAATTGAAGCTACGCTGGAAGCGATTCCCGAACGCGACGAAATTGTGAAATTTATCCGCACCTCATCGCGTGGGATTATTAAAGGGTTCTTTGATGAGTAAATATATATAAAATGGAAACAAGTACAGAAGCACCCAAAAAAAGCCTGAATTTCATTGAGGCCATGGTGGAACAGGATCTTCGCGAAGGACGTAACGACGGACGCATACAAACCCGTTTCCCGCCCGAGCCAAACGGCTACCTGCACATTGGTCATGCCAAGGCCATCTGCCTCGATTTTGGTATTGCCGAACGATACAACGGTATCTGTAACCTGCGTTTCGACGATACCAATCCCGTAAAAGAGGATGTGGAATACGTGGATTCGATCCAGGAGGATATTCAATGGCTGGGCTATCAGTGGAAGAATGTATATTATGCTTCGGATTATTTCCAGCAGCTGTGGGACTTAGCGGTGAAGCTCATCAGGGATGGCAAGGCCTATATTGATGAACAATCGGCCGAAACCATTGCCAAACAGAAAGGAACGCCCACGGTTCCGGGTACTGAAAGTCCGTACCGCAACCGTCCGGTAGAGGAAAATCTGGCCCTGTTTGAAAAGATGAACACCGGCGAGATTCCCGAGGGTGCCATGGTGCTGCGTGCTAAAATTGATATGGCTTCGTCGAACATGCATTTCCGCGATCCTATTATGTACCGTATCATCACCGATCATCCACACCACCGTACCGGCTGGACCTGGAAGGCCTATCCGATGTACGACTACGCTCATGGCCAGTCGGATTATTTCGAAGGAGTAACCCACTCGCTGTGTACGCTCGAGTTCGAGGTGCACCGTCCGCTCTACGACTGGTTTATCGATCAGTTTAAGGACAGCGACTACCGCCCCCGTCAGACCGAGTTCAACCGCCTGAACATCACCTACACGGTAATGAGCAAGCGCAAGATGCTGCAGTTGGTGGAGGAAGGTCTGGTATCGGGATGGGACGATCCGCGGATGCCGACACTGTGCGGGTTGCGTCGCCGCGGGTATTCTCCCGAAGCCATCCATAATTTTATTGATAAGATTGGCTATACCAAATACGATGGCATCATCGATTTAGGACTGCTGGAGCATGCTGCCCGCGAAACGCTTAACAAAACAGCGGTACGTGTGAATGCCGTGCTGAATCCGGTGAAACTGGTGGTGACAAATTATCCTGAAGGACAATCGGAAGTGCTGATGACCGAAAACAATCCAGAAGATGAGACGGCCGGCATGCGCGAACTGGTGTTTAGCCGCGAGTTGTACATCGAGCGCGATGACTTTATGGAGGATGCTCCTAAGAAGTTTTTCCGCATGACTCCGGGTCAGGAGGTTCGTCTCAAGAGTGCTTTCATTGTAAAATGTACGGGCGTCAAGAAAGATGCCGATGGCAATATTGAAGAAATTTACTGTGAGTACGATGCCAATACCAAAAGCGGTATGCCCGATGCCAACCGCAAGGTAAAGGGAACGCTTCACTGGCTGTCGACGATGAACGCTGTGGAAGCTGAGGTTCGCTTGTACGACCGTCTGTTCAGCGTAGAGAATCCTTCGGCCGACGAGCGTGATTTCCGCGATCTTATCAATCCTGATTCACTGAAAGTGGTTACGGGATGCTTTGTTGAGCCCTGGCTTAAGAACGAGCCGGCGCTGACGCATTTCCAGTTTCAGCGTACCGGGTATTTTACTATTGATCCGGATTCGACGGCGGAGCGGTTGATTTTCAACCGGACGGTGTCGCTGAAAGACAGCTGGGCGAAGGAGCAAAACCGCACTACTACCTAACCCGTTTCAACTTGCATCTTTTGAGCGTTTTTGATCGCTTTTTTGATCGCTTGTTTACCGCTTCAACCAATAAAAATGGCAGCTGAAAATCTCGCTACGCGATATTTATAGGCTGCCATTTTTATTGGTTTCGCTGGTTGATGAGCGTTTTGAAGCGGTTATTAAACCGGCATAATTTGGAGGTTGAAACGGGTTAAACCGTTGTTCGGTTTTTTGGGGAAATAGAAGTAGGGATTGGTGTTTTTGCTTGTTTACCGGTTTAGGGTTTTGAGGAGGATGGGCTCCATGATTTCATAGCCTTTAGCCAGTGGATGTACTCCATCGGGTGCCAGGTCGGAAGGAAGGCCACCTTCAGCATTCACCATTGCCGAATAGAAATCGACATAGGGGATTTTTGCTTCACGGGCATAAGCCGCAATCATTTCGTTGAGCAGCTTCACATCGGCGGCCGGTTTCAGTTCCGGATTCCAGTTGAAGCGGTCGGCAGGAAGGATGGAGCAGAGCACCGGTCGAATTTTGTGCACGCGTGCCAGTTCGCACATCGATTGAATGTTTTGCAGGATATGCTTGTGGCTGATGATGCCATTGTTGCGGGCAATATCGTTGGTACCGGCCATGATAACCACCACGCGGGGTTTCAGGTCAATCACATCAGCCTGAAAGCGCACCAGCATCTGGCTGGTGGTTTGTCCGCCGATTCCGCGCCCCACTAAGCCATTAGTCTTAAAAAAGTCCGGACGAATCCTGGCCCAGCCTTCGGTAATTGAATTTCCCATCATCACCACCTTCACCGGCTTGTTTTGCTTTTTGAACAAGGCATTCTGATTCTTCAACGGGGTGTTCTGATTCATCTGCGAGTTGTTTAGTTTCCTAAGCGTGGAGTTCTGATTCTTCAGAGAATCGTTCATTGCTTCATATCTCTTGAAACGTGCCCAGTCAGAAGACCTTAGTTTCGCCTTTTCCTTATCGGCAAAATGCTTTTCTAACTGTTTATACTGCTCATTGCTGAGCGAAATCGTTAGCGGGTCCTGACTCTGAGCCAACAATGCAACGGCCCATCCGGCCAATAGTAGAAGAAAATGTTTCATAAGCTACAACTATATTTTTAAAATTAACATTTCAACAGGTTGCCTAAGCGAAGGTTGGCTATTTTAGGATTAAAGTCTCTCAACCAGCCTGCCAGAGCGAATGTTGGTTATTTTAGGATTAACGTCTCTCAACCAGCCTGCCAGAGCGAATGTTCAAATTTTCCGACCTCTAAATACCGCGAAGCGGGATTTGCAGTCGGAAAATTTGAACATGAGCGGCCCTGCAGTCGGAAAATTTGAACATGAGCGGCCAAATCAGCAAACCTTGAGCGATAGTTCATTAAGCACCTCGTACACAATCGGGCAGGTTTCCGCATTTTTCACCGAGAGCTTGTAAATCTGATAAAACCTTTTCCGGTCGGTATGCGGATATTCGCGGCACGCTTTGGGCCTCGACTCATAGACTGAACAGTAATTATCGGAGCCGAGAAACGGACAGGGCATTGAATTGAACACCAGGTCGTCATCCTCATCCACACGCAGGTAGGCAGCCTCCACCGCCGCTGGCTTCATCCGCAACGCTTTTGCTAACCTCTCCACATCCTTATCGGTAAGTCGCGGCCCCAGAGAGCGGCAACAACTACCACACGAAAGACAATCGATGTGTTGCGACCATTTCTCGTGCAACGCATGCACCTCCAGGTCCATCTTTTCCAGCCTCTTCCTGTTACGGCTGTAAAAAGCATTCCACGACGGTGCCATCTTCAGCGCATCCGCCTTCAATTTTTCCGGATCCATCACCATTATACACTTATAAGTCTGCAAAAATACGAAAATGTTCAGAACCAACCATCTTTCCGGAGAGTTGATCTCCGCTAAGAATTAAAAATAACAGAAACTGAAGGTCAAAGCTTCTCCAACAGCCCGACACAGCGAATGTTGTCCCGGGAGCACCCAAAGTCTCTCCCACCAGCCCACCGGAGCGAATGTTCCGCTTTCCGACCTCTAAATATCGCGAAGCGAGATTTGCAGTCGGAAAGCCGAAAATGAAGCGGCGCAGATAGCTAATCAGAAAACGACACAGATAGCGGAACATGAAGCGGCGCGGATAGCTAATCAGAAAACGACACAGATAGCGGAACAGCAAGCGGTGCAGAAATCAATAACATGAAGCGAACATAAGCGGCCTTTAAAAAAAAAGCACTATCTTTGCACCCGTTTTACAATCAAAATTCATACTTATGAGTCTGTTAAGTAGTGTGTTGGGACAGTATGATGCCCCTCAAAAAGCGAAAGCAGCAGGTATTTACCCCTACTTCCGCCCCATCGAATCGGATCAGGATACCGTTGTAACCATCCATGGAAAGCGCGTATTGATGTTCGGTTCCAATAGTTATCTCGGACTAACCAATCATCCCCGGTTGAAGGAAGCAGCTATTAAAGCTGTTGAAAAATACGGTACCGGATGCGCCGGATCACGTTTCCTCAACGGGACACTCGACATCCATATTGAGCTCGAGAACCGCCTGGCGCAGCTGGTAGGCAAAGAATCGGCGCTGGTGTATGCAACAGGATTTTCGGTGAATGCCGGCGTGGTATCGTGTATCACCGGCCGCGAGGATTATCTCATCTTCGACGAGTTCGACCATGCTTCTATCATCGAAGGAAAACGGCTGTCGTTTTCCAAACAGTTTAAGTACCGCCACAACGATATGGAATCGCTCGAAAAGATTCTTGAAAAGTGTGAATACGATAAAGTAAAAGTGATTGTTATCGACGGAGTATTCAGTATGGAAGGCGATGTGGCCAAACTGCCGGAAATTGTAGCCCTCTCGAAAAAATACAATGCATCGATCTTTGTGGATGAAGCCCACTCGCTGGGTGTTTTTGGTAAAACAGGAGCGGGTATCTGTGAGCATTTCGGAGCAACGCAGGATGTAGATCTGATTATGGGAACCTTCAGCAAATCGCTGGGTACGATAGGCGGATTTATTGCTGCAGATGAATCCATCATCAACTACCTAAAGCACAACTCCCGTACGCTTATTTTCAGCGCCTCCATCACTCCTGCCTCTACCGCCTGTGTGATTGAAGCTCTGAATGTAATGGCCGATGAACACTGGCGAATGGATGCGTTGTGGAACAATACCCATCGTGCCAAAGAAGCCTTTATCAAAGCAGGCTTCGAAACAGGCGTGTCGGAAACACCAATCATTCCGTTGTATGTACGCAACAACGAAAAAACCTTCATGCTCACCAAAATGCTGATGGATGAGGGTGTATTTGTGAATCCTGTGGTGTCGCCGGCGGTACGTTCGGAAGACTCGCTTATTCGCTATTCGCTGATGGCAACGCATACCTTCGACCAGATTGATGAGTCGGTGGAAAAAATTTCGAAGATAGCACGTCAGTTGGGCGTGATTGAATAAGATAACAAATGAAAAAAAGGATAGAGCCTTGCGATGAATACCATCCGGGGTTCTATTCTGCATTTAAATAAGGATATATAAAAGATGATTACAGTTTCAGATTTAGCGATTCAGTTTGGGAAACGGGTATTGTTTTCCGATGTTAACCTCAAGTTTACACCGGGCAATTGCTATGGGGTGATTGGTGCCAACGGTGCCGGAAAATCGACCCTCATTCGCATGCTCAGCGGACAGCTCGACCCTACCCGCGGCAGCATCCAGTTTGGCCCGGGCGAACGGCTTTCGGTGCTCGAGCAGGACCACTTTGCCTACGATGCCTTTACCGTGCTCGATACGGTGATGATGGGCCATACTGTGCTCTGGAAAGTGAAAGAGGAAAAGGACGCTATCTACCTGAAAGAAGATTTTTCGGATGCCGACGGCCTCAGGGCTTCGGAGCTTGAAGAAAAATTTGCCGAGATGAATGGCTGGAATGCTGAAAGTGACGCCGCAGCCCTGCTGAGTGGCTTGGGCATTAAGGAAGACCTGCACTACCAGATGATGAGCGATATAAGCGGTCAGGAAAAGG
>JANJXE010000116.1 GCA_024709185.1 Paludibacter sp. | reverse complement strand
AATATTGTTGAGTGTCTTCGGAATGCGAAAGCGGAGTCCTATACGTGGAATTTCAGGTACTGCAGGTTCATTTGTTGCTTGTAAATGTACTTTTACAGTCATTTTACCATCCGGCATAAGGGTATAATCGATAGTGTAGTTGTTGCCCGTCGGCAAGTTATATACAACCGAAATGGTAACATTATCGCCCTGAGTTTTTACCTTGCTTGTGGCCGCCCTGTTGAAATTTCTGCCTGCCTGTTTCCAAATCTGTAGTCTGTTCGGTGCTCCGTTGCCATAATCGTTGTCGTTGGGAGCTCTCCAAAAATTAGGTTGCATTCCAAAACCATCCTGTATGTATTCCTGTTGTTTCACCTTATAGGAAGTCAGCACTGCTTTGGTTTTATTAAACTCAACCAGAATATCAGGAGATGAAACCCTGATGAGCGTATCGTTTTCATGGATATATAGTTTTTTACCTTTTGATGTAAAGGTTGTTTTTATTCGTTCCACCGGCAATTGAAACTGATCGAAGGCAATGATATGCCCGACAGGTATCAGGTCTTCAGGCCTGGTAGTTCTGACTTCAAAATGGATGAAATATTCCACTCCTGGTTTGGGTGTTACTCCTTTTAGCGGAATCGTAACTATTTCAGATTGCTGAGGTTGAAGCGATAGTTGCAGCTTGCCAGAATGCACTGTTTTTTCGTTGGCCAGCAACTTATATGAAACCTGATATTTTGATAAATCATTGAAATAGAAGCGATTGGTTATTTTTATCTGTCCTTTCAATAAATCAATAGCTTCGAATCCCACATTCTGATGGTTGTATTTTACCTCTGCAAGCGCCGGATGAGGTCGCCTGTCGGGATTCACCAGACCATTACAGAGGAAGTTGCCATCGCTGGGTTGATCCACTCCGAAATCGCCTCCATACCTGAAATACTCCACTCCGTTTTTATCCACAGCATGCAGCCCCTGATCGACCCAATCCCATATAAACCCTCCCTGAAGATTCGGATAGCTATAGATGGCCTGCCACTGCCCGCGTAGATTCCCGGTCGAATTTCCCATTGCATGCGCATACTCCGATGGCATCACTGGTCGGTCGGTACCTGCCCTGCCCAGGGAGTCGAGTTCTCTGGCACTTGGATATTGGGGCACATACATATCGGTATTCCATTCCCACAAAGCCCTCTCGTAGTTTACAGGCCGGTTCATCAGATTTTTATCGGCATTTTTCATCCATAAATACGTTTGATAGAAATTGTAGCCATTACCAGCTTCATTTCCAAGCGACCAGAAAGTGACTGAAGCATGATTTTTATTTCGCTCAAACATATTTATTGTGCGATCCAATATGGGATTCAGCCAGTCGGGATTATTTCCTAAACCTCCACCTTTGCGAAGGCTGTAAAACATACCGTGTGCTTCAATGTTGGCTTCATCGTAAACATATATTCCGTATTCGTCACACAGTTCATAAAACCGGCGACTCTGCGGGTAATGGGCAGTTCGTACAGCGTTAATATTGTGTTGCTTCATCAGTTTAAAGTCTTTCCGCATCAATTCTTCCGTTACATAATGACCCGTTTTGGGATTGTGTTCGTGGATATTAACCCCTTTCAATTTTATTGGCTGGCCATTGAAAAGAAAAAGTGTATGAGGCTTCCCCTGAGGATTCAACTGTGCGACTTCTTTAAGCTCAATTCTTCTAAAGCCAACGCGAAAGGGAATAATTTCAGTGATGGTATTATTTTCCTTCAGGGTTATCAACAGGCGGTATAAATTTGGTGCTTCTGATGTCCATGTAGCAACCCGGGGTAGTGTCTTTTCAAACGATGGGCTGAGTATTTCATTGGTTGTCAGTTGGATATCTCTTGTCTCGGTGGCTACGATACAATCGTTAGAATCAATTAACTCATACGAAACCGTGATTTTTTTGAGATGCTCTTCTCTGTTAATAATGTCCACTTTCAGGTTGAAAAGACCATCGGTGTAAGTATCGTCGAGTGTAGAAACAATGTGAAAGTCTTTTACAGAAGTTTTAGGTTGCGAATAGATATAAACATCCCGCTCAATGCCGCTGATACGCCAGAAATCCATACACTCCAGGTAAGAGCCGGTTGTCCATCGGAATGCCTTAATTGTCAGGATGTTTTTACCGGGTTTGGCGTATCTGTTAATGCGAAAATCTGCCGGATTTTTAGAGTCCTCGCTGTACCCTACAAATTCTCCGTTCAAATAAATATAAGCACCCGATTTGATTCCTCCAATCTGTAAAAATACCTCTCGATTGTTCCAATCAGCCGGAATTTCAAATTCGTGGCGGTACACTCCGGCCGGAATTGCCTCGGGCAGCTTTGGAGGCTGAGGATTACGGGGTTGAAACTCGTAACCCAGGTTGGTGTAGATGGGAGTCCCAAATCCCTGAATTTCCCAGTTTCCGGGGACTGTAATTTCTTTCCACTGAATTTCGTTTGCTGTAGGATGCATAATGTTCTCCGGCAGGGTTCTGTAATCATCGGTATAGTAAAATTGCCAGGTGCCATTCAGCAACCGAAAGTAGGGACTCCGTTCGAAACGGCCTGAAATTGCATCATTCCGGTCATCGTAACTCACAAACGAGGTTCGCGGATACTCTTTGTTAATGGCAAAGGCATTTATGTCCTGCCAATAAGGCTTTGAAAGCTGAGAACTCAGACTGTCAGGTACGAAAAAAGCAATAATGCTAATTGAAAAGATACTTAGTTTCTTTATCATAAGAAGTACACATAATGAATATTTATATCAAAAGTAAGCAAATAAACCAGGCATTCATAGTTGAATAAAAACCATTGTATTCATCAGCAGTGATACGATATGCTTAGAATACAATGGTTTTACCAGAAGATACTATTAAAACAACAGCACTAAAACTTACAACACAACCTTTTGCGTAGATGACCCTGCTTTCACAATATATAAGTGACTGGCGGGAAGTTCTATTTCATTGATTCCCTCTTTAGCCTGTATTGAAATTACTAACTTACCGGTATAGTTGAATACCTGAATAAGCCTCATCTCTCCTTCTTCATTCAGGATGAAA
>JANJXE010000487.1 GCA_024709185.1 Paludibacter sp. | reverse complement strand
GTGAACCTGAATAGCGATAGTCTGATATTAAATCCGCGGTTATTATTGAAACCAACATTGAACTTCTTCATGATGCTTGAGAACACCAAAATGGGGAAAGAAGCTGCTGTGGAGGCTTTTATGCAAAAGTTAGTACGTTCTGATACAAGTATTCTTCAATATATGATGGATAATGTAATTGAAAAGTATCTGTACGAAGCCGGTTCCCCGGTCAGAAATGATGCTACATATTTAATGATGCTCAGGTACCTTCTTAACGATTCACGATTAGACAGTTTGTCAAGGAACCGGTTTACGAATCAGATTCGTTTGTTGAATCAGAATTTGCCGGGACACCAGGCTAATAATTTTGAATTCCAATGCAGCGACGGTCAGATTAGTGACTTATACAGGCTTTCCGAAGTGCCGGTGTTGCTCTATTTTAATAATCCCGATTGCGAAGCCTGTAAACAAACAACTCAATTGTTAGCAGGTAGTGAGGTGTTAAACACAGCAATTAAAGCAAACGATGTACAGGTTGTAACCGTGTATGCTGATCGTGATCTCACAATGTGGCAGTCGGTTCAATTTCCCATCACCTGGAAAAAGGTTAATTCGATTCATCCGGATTCATTGAATGTTTTGTATGATTTAAGAGCCATACCCTGCATGTATCTTCTTGATTCCCAAAAAAGAGTTGTCATAAAAGATGGCTTAGCCGATGAAATTCTACTGTATTTAAAGCAAATGCAAAAATTATAATTTAAAAACAATCTTAAAATTTAATGAGTTATGAAAATCAATTTGAAATGGATGCTGCTGTCAGCAGTACTGATTGCAACTATTAGTTGTGAAGAAAAAGAACCAGCTATCGATCTACAAGTGGCAACGCAACCGGTCAGTTCGGTAACCGCTTTTAGTGCTAAATCGGGTGGGGCCGTTACTGGTACGGAGCCAATCTCAGAGAGAGGAATTTGTTGGGGAACATCACAGGAACCCACCACCGACGATGCAAGGATAAGCGATATTGATGCAGTTGAAGGCGAATATGCATTGAAAATGCTGCCACTTCAGCCGGCAACAACCTATTATGTAAGAGCGTATGTTAAAACAGTTGCAGGTAAAACAGTGTATGGAAGTGCTGTCACCTTTAAATCGTCTGATCTTGCTGCCCGCAACGAGTCCAATAGTTATATGGCGCTTCCTGAAGAAGCCGTGGTTATTCCGGTATCCCGCGCCAACAAGTCATCATTGGGTACACAGATTGGAGCTTCCGATGCATTGTCGGTTGAGTTAA
>JANJXE010000096.1 GCA_024709185.1 Paludibacter sp. | reverse complement strand
TTAACTCGTCCAATTTGAATTTCATTGTTGCCTAACAATGAAATTGCTTTATCCAAATCGGTAGCAACAAAATCGAATACTTCTTTTTCCGTGTTGCGTGGTATTTGTAGATCTTCAATATTTTTCCCAATATAGGTATCGACTTTATCTACAATGGGTACTCCACCATAAGATCGTGCCATATAAAAATACATAAAAGCCCTGCAAAAATATGCTTCTCCAAGCCAATGATTATACTCTGTTTTTCGAGATGCATAAGCAGTCTCATTGGCAATGAGTGCTTCTATAGTAACGTTACAATAACGTATTGATTCATAATCCCACCATGCAAGAAATTGGCCTTCAAAGGATTTAAAGCCCATTGCATTGCGTAATGTTGGTGTTTGAGCTTCACCTGTAACAACACAACTGTTGTTCCAATTGGCGAATGGCATTCCCGGATTTCCTAATGGATAGCGAAGATCAGCATTCAAGGTAGCAATAGGTAACCTTGCATAAAGGGTTGCCAATGCAGCATTAACCCCTTTGTCAGTTGTGAAAATCTGATCGGATGTCAATACATTAACTGGCTCAATATCCAAATCGTTACATGAACTCAGGAATAAACCCGAGAAAGTAATGAATACTATATAAATTTTTAAATATTTCTTAATCATATTAATTAGAATTTAATATTTGCACCTAAATTAATGGTCCTTATTAGTGGATAGATTAGTCCGTAATTGGAACTTGGATGTTCCGGATCAAGATATTTTAGTCCGGTAATGGTAAAAAGGTTGTACGTATTACAATAAACTCGGGAACTGGATATTCCTATCATTTTAATCAGCTTGGATGGAATTGTATATCCTAATTCCAGTGATTTACAACGCAGATAATCGCTTCGACGAATAGAACTGTTAGATGGCTTAAGATTATATGCCATAGCATCACTCCCCTGACTTGTTGTTGGCAAATATCCTGGTATCCATTTAGTGCGTGGATCCTTTGGGTCAGCCAATGGATTTTCCATATGCCAGCGATCATAGAAAAATGCCGGACCATTTTTATTGTCAATGAAAGGAGTTGCCAAATACCATTCATATCGAACATTGCTAAATCCACCGCCTTGTAAAACCAAAGTAATGTCAAAACCTTTGTATTGCACATCCATCGTCAAACCAAACGAAACCATGGGCACATTTTGTGAATTTACTGTTCCGTAGGTCAGGGGATGTAAATCCAAGTCATCAATTACTCCATCTTCGTTCCAATCCGTATATTTATAGTCGCCAGGCTTGAAATTTGAGTTTCCTTTTCCATCAATAACAGGTGAAGACCATATTTCCTCATAATTCTGAAACTGACCGGGCGAATTTACACCCCACCAAATATCAGTATATCGGTTAGTCGGATTATTTCTCCAGTTTTCCCATTGATTAGTACTCTCTTTTCGTTCAACGTATAAATTTCTGTGTCTTGTAAAACCCAGGTTGGCTACAATACCATAATAAATTTCTCCAATTTTATTTCTGTGTTTTAGCGACATATCAAAGCCGAGAGTTTGATCGCTGTTCAAATTTTCACCTGCCAGCTGCTCTCCCAACCAATCAGGAAGGGAAACCAGACGACTTGCTACCAATCCATCACGATTACGCAAAAATATATCCCCTTCAAATCCAAGTTTACCCTTCCAAAAATCTACATCAATTCCTAAATTATACGATTTTGAAGTATACCATGTCAAATGAGTATTTGGAGTTCCTCTTAACGAAAGTAAACTTTGGGGTTCATTATTGAAAAGAATTGGCCACCAGTCGACAGAATTCACGGGGTAGTTGAAACCCGGAACAAACTGGAAAGTTGCTGTTGCATCATCACCTAAGACACCATAAGAGCCACGAATTTTCAGATTGTCGATATCAGAAAAATTATCCCTTATGAACGACTCTTCGGATACACGCCAGGCTGCAGAAAGAGATGGGAAAAAACCCCATTGATGTCCGGGTGCAAATTTGGACGAACCATCATACCTAAAAGCAAACTCCGCATAGTACTTTGAATCATAATCGTAATTTACACGACCTATCAAAGCTTTGTTAGCAATTTTCCAAAAGCCACTCTGATTGGCAGGTTTAGCATTTGGATTATATCCACTACCATCCATTGAGCCCGTTTGATCCTTGTTTACACCACCAAAAAGCTCTTCGATAGAAGTCAACTCAATGTACCTGCTAGCACTAAAATTGTCCATATCAGCAGTACCCTCTTCGTATAATACTAATGCAGATATATTATGTTTCTTAGCAAAAGTATGCTGATAGTTAAGCGACAATTGCATTAATGTATTCGTATGAAAACGAGCATCCCTTGTTATATAAGAATTATCAAGTTTTGACGTATTTCCATAATTAGCCACACTATATTTTTGTGTTACAGCGTCATAGTTGTACAACTTATAGGGTTTTTGTAAGGATTTGTTTTCCCATAACATATAATCGTAAGAAAAGGATGCTTTACCCTGAAGCCCTT
>JANJXE010000078.1 GCA_024709185.1 Paludibacter sp. | reverse complement strand
GTGCGATTGAGAGATGATGTACTTTTAAAGTGTATTGCTCTTCAAACTATAACTTAAGTTTATGGCAGGCAAAAATACTGAATTTAAATTGAAACGAAAAACCGCAACCATTAATCATTATTTTTCGTATTTTTGCACTCAAACATTTAATGAATATGGGAAAAGTTTTAATTATCGGCGCCGGAGGCGTCGGAACCGTGGTGGCCAACAAGGTGGCACAGAACCCGGAGGTGTTTACTGAGATTATGCTGGCCAGCCGCACAAAATCGAAATGCGATATAATTGCAGCAGATGTAAAAAAGCGCACAGGGGTAACAATTCAAACGGCTCGTGTGGATGCCGATAGTGTGGCCGAACTGGTGGCGCTGTTTTACGAGTTTCGTCCCGAACTGGTCATCAACGTAGCCCTGCCCTATCAGGACCTCACTATCATGGATGCTTGTCTGAAAGCGGGTGTCAACTACCTTGACACGGCGAATTATGAGCCAAAGGAGGAAGCAAAATTTGAATACAGCTGGCAGTGGGCCTATAAGGAAAAGTTCGAAAAGGCCGGTCTTACCGCCATTCTTGGTTGTGGTTTCGACCCGGGTGTAACCAGCGTATTTACTGCGTATGCTGCCAGGCATCATTTTGATGAAATGCACTATTTAGACATTGTGGATTGTAATGCCGGCGATCATGGCAAGGCCTTCGCTACCAACTTTAACCCCGAAATTAACATTCGTGAGGTTACGCAAAAGGGTAAATACTGGGAAAATGGGAAATGGGTGGAAACGGCTCCGCACGAAATTCATCAACCGCTCACCTATCCTGAAATAGGGCCGAAGGAATCGTATGTGATTTACCATGAAGAACTGGAATCGTTGGTAAAGAATTTCCCAACGCTGAAACGTGCCCGTTTCTGGATGACTTTCGGACAGGAATACCTGACACACCTGCGTGTTATTCAAAATATTGGTATGGCCCGCATCGACGAGGTGGAATACAATGGCGTAAAAATCGTCCCTATTCAGTTCCTGAAAGCTGTGCTTCCCGATCCGGGCGATTTAGGCGAAAACTACACCGGATGGACTTCCATCGGTTGCAGGATAAAAGGCATCAAAGATGGTAAGGAGAAAACCTATTATGTGTATAACAATTGCAGCCATCAGGCGGCCTATCAGGAAACAGGTGCGCAGGGTGTCAGTTATACCACCGGCGTTCCGGCCATGATAGGTGCTATGATGTTCTTCAAAGGAGAATGGCGTAAGCCCGGGGTTTACAATGTCGAAGAATTCAATCCCGATCCGTTTATGGAAATGCTTAACAAACACGGATTGCCGTGGGTGGAGCTGCACAACACAGACCTTGAACTATAAAAAATAATGTTTAATGTTTAATCATTTATCATTAGGTTAAAATACAGCTTAAAAAAACCGGTTATACAACCGGTTTTTTTAAGCTGTATTTTAACCACAGGTATCCACCTAATCCGGCGACAACCGAACCAGCTATTATACCCATCTTGGCATCGTTGAGCAGCTCACTGCCTGCGGGGTACGAAAGTCCGGCAAGGAACAGAGCGACAGTAAATCCTACACCACCCAGCATCGAGAGTCCGCCCAGACTCTTCCAGTTCATTCCTGATGGCATATGGGCAAGACGGACTTTAATTGCCAGCCATGTAAACAGAAATATCCCTGTCATTTTTCCAATTACCAGTCCCATGAAGATGGATAAGGACACACCTTCGAACAGGTGAAAGCCTCCGGAGCTGAAAACCACACCTGCATTGGCAAAGGCAAACAGGGGCATGATGATGTAATTAACCACATCGTGAAGATTGTCTTCCATATTCTGCAACGGACTAATTGCATGATCGGCAGCTGCTTCTATCCGTCCCAGGTAATGCACCTGATTATTGGAGAGTACTATATCATTGTCCTTTTTGTCACGAATCGTAGTTTCCAACACTTCAATATCGTGTTTCAGGCCTGAGGTAAAGCTTCTAAGATTCAACTGCGGGCGCGCCGGCACAGTGAAGGCTACCAGCACTCCTGAAATAGTGGGATGAATACCTGCCTGTAAAAACAGGAACCAAATGGCCAACCCATTAAAAAAGTAAAATAATTGATTGTTTATACGAAGGCGATTCCCGGTAAGAAGAATGGCGTAAAACACCATTGCACCACCCAGTTCAAGGAATGATGCCAGAGAGAAACTACTGTAGAAAAGTGCTATGACTACAATGCCCCCTATATCGTCCACAATAGCCAGGGCCAGCAGGAAAATTTTCAGACTCAGGGGAACGCGTTTGCCCAAAAGGCTGAGGATACCAATCGAGAAGGCAATGTCGGTGGCCATTGGAATTGCCATTCCTTTCATTTCTTCCGGACTGAAATTTTGAGCAGTACCCGATGAAAAGAACACAATCACCGGAACAATCATACCACCGAAGGCCGCAATGATAGGTAAAATAGCCTGCCGAAAGGAGGAAAGCTCGCCTACCAGGATCTCCCGTTTAATCTCTAATCCTACTGAAAAAAAGAAAACAGTCATGATCCCGTCGTTGATCACGTGAAGTAGATTCAGGGCATGACCGTGATGACTCAGCAGATTGAAATCGCCTACTCCCAGAAAGAAGTCGAGTTGCCAAATAGATTCGTACCATGTACGCAGGGGTGAATTGGCCACTATCATCGTCAACAACGCCACAATCATTAACAGGGTTCCGGGATTGATGGCGGTTTTAAAGTCTTCAATAAGTCCGTAAACTTTGTAAAAATTTTTGTTGCGGTATTTTAACTCCATTGTTTCCTGATTTAGGCTGCAAAGATAGTCATTTTTTGTTAAATGAGCTACCCGAAACGGCACAAGCATAGCAATCCCCCCTCCGACAGATATCCCGCCGAAGAACAGGTTGCTACCAGGTTGGTTGTCGGAAAACTAAAAAAGCATGCGTTCGAGTACATAAATACCTGCACCTGCCAGATAACCCAGAGCTGCCAACCAGCTGATGTGTTTCACATACCAGAAGAAATCGATTTTCTCCATTCCCATAGCGGCCACACCTGCTGCCGATCCGATGATGAGTATACTACCCCCGGTACCTGCACAGTAGGCCAA
>JANJXE010000482.1 GCA_024709185.1 Paludibacter sp. | reverse complement strand
ATCGTTTCCATGGCCACCTCCAGCGAGGAATACCTGCCGCGGGACATCGGCTTCCTGTTCTCGAAGAATCGCCTCAACGTCGCCATCTCGCGCGCCCAGTGCCTTGCGGTCATGGTCGCCAGCCCGGACCTGCTGACCTTGAAATGCAAAACCGTGGAAAAGATGGCGCTGGTCAATCTGATGTGCTGTGTGGCTCAGGAGGCGGGCGCATGACCCTCCATTACCGCGACAGGGGCGAGCCCTGCCCCTTGAACAGGACCCAGGCGCTCACGCTGCGGTGGCTGCATCGATCGGGGCTGGAGGGGGACGACCTGCTGACCGAGGCGTTGTGCCGCAGAGGCTTTCTGGCCTATCGGGACGAACAGGGCGTGTGGCTCGGCACGGGTTCGCACGAGGCCGACCTCGAAGTGCTGCGGCTGATCGACGGAATAGCCGTCGAACCGGTCTCCGGCGACAAACAGCGCATGGCCCGCGTGCGCCTGATCGCCGGCGAAACGGCGCCGATGGCGGCCGCCGAAACCGTCGTCAGCCTTCCGGAGAACAAGGGGCGAATGACGAGTGCGGGAATTGCACCGGATTTCCACGGCCACTTTTACGCAACGTGGAATAGCTACCGGGGCATGCTCTGGGGCGCCAAGCGCCCCACCTGCCCCATGACGGAAGACGACCGGGGCGCCACGCGCATCTACAACGCGCTCGATCTCGGCATTGCGCTGTTCGTGAAGGTGCTACCGCTCGCACGGGTAGGCACGTCGTTGAGCTGCGATGGCCATGGCAAACAGCCTGCGTACATCCTGTTCGAGTTTGAGTGGGATGCCGCGTGGTCCAACGCCGTATTCGACGCACTCCGCGTCGCGAGCCCCAACACGGTCTGGTTCGTCAAGGACCGCGACCTCTACATCGTGCCGTCCTGTGCAGCCGACGAGTTCGCAAAGGAGTTCAGGCTTGAGGAGACCGAGTTCACCGATGCCCAGGTACTCGGCATGCTCGACGACATCCAGCGCGTTTCTCGCCGACTGCTGGACCAGGACACCATCGACCGCATCGGTCGTGCCCGAACCCGAACGCTCGCGACATTCCATACGTCGCCGCCTGATGCCTATCGCTTCGCCGCCGAGGCCAGGCGGCAGCTGGAGGTGGAATTCGGATTCGCGCCATCGGGGCCGACCCACCCCCATTGGCGGCACCAGGCCACAACAGATCTGTGAACCACCTTGTTTGAATCGAGAGCGCCATGCCCACTTACGAGAAGACCGCCGAAACCATCATCGCCGACGAGGTGCGCAAGCTGGCCGAGCGCACCGCCCAGTCGACCAAGGAAATCTCGCAGATGGTCGCCGCCATCCAGCAGGGCACCGAGGGCGCCGTGCAGGGCATGGAGCAGGGCGTGGTGCGCGTCAACGAAGGCG
>JANJXE010000064.1 GCA_024709185.1 Paludibacter sp. | reverse complement strand
CTGGTGAGGGTTTCTCCCTACAACGCTCAGGGAAAACGCATGACTTCATTTAGTTCGGTGTTTGTGGTTCCCCTGATCGACGATACCATTGAAATTGAAATTAATCCCGGAAATCTGAGCTGGGACACCTTCCGTTCAGGTGGTGCCGGTGGCCAGAACGTAAACAAGGTGGAAACCGGGGTGCGTCTCTACTACAAGTTCATCAATCCGGTAACAGGCGAAAACGATGAAATTATCATCGAAAATACCGAAAGCCGTTCGCAGTTCGGGAATAAAGATAATGCGCTGCGACTCCTGAAATCGCAGTTGTACGAACTGGAGCTGGAAAAACGCCGTGCGGCTACTGCTCAGGTGGAAGCAGGTAAACGCAAAATTGAGTGGGGCTCGCAAATACGCAGTTATGTGTTCGATGACCGCCGGGTTAAGGATCACCGTACCAATTACCAGACTTCCAATGTGAATGCGGTAATGGATGGCGATATCGATGCGTTTATCAAAGCCTACCTGATGGAGTTTGAAGCATAAAGTCTGTAAACGAAAAGACCTGTCTGACTTGCTGCAGAATCTCTGCAGCAAGTCAGACAGGCATTTTTTTAGGTGAAACAGAGGTTTTAATGAAACAAACTCAGAAATTTCCGGGGAACGGGCGTTTCAAAACGAATCAGTTTTTCGCTCACCGGATGGTAAAATTCCAGTAAACGGGCATGTAGCGCCACGCGTCCCAACGGATTCGTGGCGCTACCGTATTTTTTATCGCCCGCAATCGGATGTCCAATGCTATGCATATGCACGCGAATCTGGTTTTTACGGCCGGTTTCCAGGTTGAGCTCCAGCAGCGAAAAATGCTCGTTACTCTTGATGCGTTTGTAGTGGGTAATTGCTTGTTGGCCCCCGTCATCGGTATCACTCGAACGAACCTTGAGCGATTTTTCGTGTTCGCTCAACCAGCTCACAATCGTGTCACTTTCCTTCTCAACAGTTCCATCCACCACTGCTACATAGCTACGACCGGTCACTGCCGTATGCCAGTTTTCCTGCAAGCGCAGCTGAATTTCCCTGCTCTTGGCAAACATAAGGATACCCGACGTTTCCCGATCGAGGCGGTGTACCACATAAATACGGTTGCGCTTGCTGCTTTTTTGTACATAGGTTTTCAGAATGGAAAAGGCCGTGGTTTCTTCTTTTACTCCTGTTAGCACAGTCAACAGCCCTTCTTTTTTCTCCACAACGATGATGGCTTCATCTTCGTACAAGATTTTCAGCCGGGGATGCGTCAACTCAATATTTCCACGTGCACTGCTGATTTCTACTTTATCGCCGGCTTGCAGCGCTGTAGAATAATTGGTGGTAACCGCTCCGTTCACCTGAATTTGTCGGTGCGACAGCATGGTTTTTATCGAATTTCGTTTCATCCCACCCATCTTGTCGAGCAGGAAGGTCATTAGTTCGGCCGGTTCTTTTACCGTAATCCGGGTGACATTTTCACTTGTGGGTGTCCAGCGTTTTTTTTTCGGTTGAGACGGAGCTCCGGATACTTGTTTTCGTTGCATAGATATGCTTTTGACGGAAATGGTTCTGTATGAAAAAGTGCAGGTTTAGTGCCTGCACTTCGTTGTTGATGTTTATTTCTGAGGGATATTAGCCAGTGTTTTTACAAGGTAATCCCAGAATTTACCCACCGTTTCGATATTCACTTTTTCATCGGGCGAATGCGGGTAGCGAATTGTCGGGCCAAACGAAATCATATCCATGTTGGGATAATGCATTCCGAGGATACCGCATTCGAGGCCTGCATGAATAATCATCACTTTGGGAGTTTTACCATAATTGTCTTCGTACACCTTTGTCATTTCCTTCAAAATAGGCGATTGCAGGTTGGGTTTCCAACCCGGGTAAGCACCGCTGAATTCTACTTTAGCACCGGCCAGTGAGAAAGTGCTGGCTACCATCGATGCCAGTTCTTCCTTGCGGGATTCAACAGAGCTGCGAATCAGACATTTGCATTCTATTGTGCGGCCATTCGATTTAACAATTGCCAGGTTGTTCGATGTTTCTACCACCGACGGAAGTTCGGGAATTACACGGTACACACCATTCGGACAGGCAGTGTCACTATTAATAAGGTCATCCTGGATCTCTTCAGGAATAAGTCCGGAAGGAAGCGCTGTTTTTTCAGCGGTAAAGGAAATTCCTTCTTCCACACCTGCAAATTCTTCGGTAAATAAGGCAGCGTAATCGTCGATCAGGTCCTGGATATCCTGAACACCTTCTTCGGGAACCGTAATTACAGCAAAGGCTTCACGGGGGATAGCATTGCGCAGACTACCACCGTCGATGCTGGCCAAACGGGCTTCGTAATCGGCCACTGCTTCTTTCAGAAAACGGAACATAAGTTTGTTAGCGTTGGCACGCTGTAGGTGAATGTCCACACCCGAGTGACCGCCTTTCAGACCTTTGAGGGTAAGTTTTAAAGCCACATCACCTTCGGGAACAGGAACTTCCGAATAGGCAAACGAAACATTGGCATCGATACCACCGGCACATCCAACGTAGAGTTCGCCTTCGTCTTCCGAATCCATGTTGATAAGAATTTCAGCCTGCAGGAAGTTGGGTTGCAAGCCAAATGCTCCGTGCATACCGGTTTCTTCATCAACTGTAACAAACATTTCGATGGGAGGATGAGCAATATCGGTCGATTCGAGTACAGCCATAGCGGCGGCAAGGCCAATTCCATTATCAGCCCCTAAGGTGGTATCGCGGGCAGTTACCCATTCACCATCGATATAGGCATCGATAGGATCTTTTTCGAAATCGTGTGCAATACCTGAATTCTTCTGAGGCACCATGTCCATGTGTGCCTGAAGTACCACCGGTTTGCGGTTTTCCATTCCCGGAGTAGCGGGTTTGCGTACCAGTACATTTCCTGCTGCATCGCGAAGCGTTTCCAGACCCAATGATTTACCAAAATCAGCAAGGAAGGTTCCCACCGGTTCAATTTTACCCGACGGACGCGGGATTTGTGTTAAACTGTAAAAATGTTTCCACAGCAAGTGTGGAGCAAGTTGACGAATATCATTCATAATCTGTATATATTTTTTGTTTGGATGCAAATATCATCATTTTTTTTAGATAAATCGGAAGTCAGAAGCTAAAAGAAACGTAAAACCAGACAAAATTTAATGATAAATGTTTAACTATAAATGATAAAAGGGTGGGGTGTTGATTAATTAGAGAAAAATTTCTGTAATCCCGAGGTTATTCCAAAAATTCGATGTAATTTTGCGGTTAATTATAAAACACTAACATCGCGGCGTTAAGTATTTGTTTATCAGATATTTAATGTTGCTCATTTTAATTTATTCGATATGTCAAGGTACAAATTTGTAACAGCTGAAGAGGCAGCAAGCTTAGTGAATCATGGCGATGCAGTTGGATTTAGCGGTTTTACGCCTGCGGGTTCACCTAAATCGGTGCCTACTGCAATTGCTAAACGTGCAGAAGCCTTTCATGCAGAAGGAAAGGAGTTTAAGATTGGTGTGTATACGGGAGCATCGACCGGTGATTCGCTCGATGGTGCACTGGCGAGGGCCGATGCCGTTTTATTTCGCACTCCCTATCAATCGAACCGCGACCTGCGCGATGCATTGAACACCGACCATGCTCCCTATTTCGATATGCATTTATCGTCGATTGCACCACACCTGCGTTTTGGATTCATGCCCAAACCCAGAATTGCGGTTATTGAAGCCTGCGATCTTACCGACGATGGCGAAATTGTACTGAC
>JANJXE010000059.1 GCA_024709185.1 Paludibacter sp. | reverse complement strand
ACACTCGCAGTCTTACCTTTGGCTAGAGCCAGTTCGTTAATCACTTCCAGTTCAGGAATCGACTCCACATTAAAACAAAAAATATCGTTATCGAGTCCCAGATTGATTTCCCAATCGGCTTTTCCAACGCCGGCAAACACTACTTTCGAAGCAGGAATTCCAGCGTCAAGCGCAGCCTGAACTTCGCCACCACTTACGCAGTCGGCACCCAGTCCGGCCTCACGAATGGTTTTTAACACCTGAGGGTTTACATTAGCCTTCAGGGCATAATGCACCTCAAACGGATCTCCGCTGGTTTGTTTATTAATTTCCTGAAGAGTAGTACGTAATACTTCCAGGTCGTAATAGTAGAATGGAGTACGAAGCCCTTCAAACTTTCCAACGGGATAATTAGCTTTTATCATTGAATAAAAAATATTAAAACAGTTCTGCACTCAACGCCTGAAGTGCTGCTTTCTTATCTTCGGCACGAATCAGGAACGACACATTGTAATTACTTCCACCAAAAGAAATCATACGCACCGGGATATTACGCATTGCATTTACAGCCTGTGACTGGAAACCAACATTCTCGGGCTGAAGATCACCTACCACACAAATAATTACCTGATCGCGATCGACCGAAACAGTACCCAGTTTTTTCAATTGATCTACAATCTCGTCGAGGTTTTTAGTATTATCGATTGTAACCGACACACCTACTTCCGAAGTGGTAACCATATCGATTGGAGTCTGATGCGATTCGAAAATTTCGAATACCTTACGGAGGAAGCCATAGGCAAGCAACATACGTCCCGACTTAATCTTAATAGCAGTAATGCCATCTTTGGCGGCTACCGCCTGTATAGCCTTTTTATTGCTCTTCAGTGAAATGAGCGTTCCGGGTGCCGCTGGTTCCATTGTATTCAACAAACGAACCGGGATATTATTCAGCTTTGCAGGAAGGATACAGGTTGGATGCAGAATCTTTGCACCAAAATAAGCCAGCTCAGCAGCTTCTTCGAAATTCAGGTAAGGAACAGGACGGGTACCTTCCACAAAGCGCGGATCGTTGTTATGCATTCCATCGATATCGGTCCAAATCTGGATTTCTTTAGCTTTAATGGCCGCACCAATCAGTGAAGCAGTATAATCGCTTCCACCCCGTTGCAGGTTATCTATCTCACCATAATAATTACGGCAGATGTATCCCTGGGTGATATAATAGGTTTTACCGGGATTCATTTCCAGTTGCTTAGCCATATTTTCAGCTATAAACGCTGTGTCGGGCTCCGAATTTTTATCGATACGCATAAAATCGAGTGCCGGCAACAATACCGAATTTTCACCCCGCTCTTCCAAATACAACTGGAACATTCCGGTTGAAATTAGTTCTCCCTGTGCCAGAATAGCTTTTTCTTCAAAAATGGTAAAAACAGCATTGGAGAAAGTACGCAGATACTCAAAGTGACGGGCAATTAATTCAGTAGCGGCCTTAATCGACGTTTCGCCCGTGTAGAGTTCTTCAATCACATCGTAGTACTTTTGTTCGAGCGCATTTACTCGTTCGATAGCACCTGAAGCATTGTTTTTGTAATAATAATCGGCAATCTCCACCAGGCTGTTGGTAGTGCCCGACATAGCCGATAATACAACAATTTTCTGTTCTCCGTCGCAAATCAACTTTGCAACTTCTTTAATACGGGCGGCAGAACCTACGGACGTTCCACCAAATTTGAGTACTTTCATCTGTCTATAGTTTATTTAATACCGTTTACCAAAAAAAGGTTTTGACTGCAAAAGTAATACTTTTTCGTTAATATTCCACTATTGCACCATCAAAGGGTTTTTGTTAGTTTTGTAAGCTCAAAAGGGAATTAAAACAACAAATTAGTTGCAAACACCTCAAAGCAGTGACAATTTGAACTATTGAGGATACTGGAATGATTCCTGATAAGGGGCACCATGTAAATATGCGGGCAGCTACGCAGAACGTATTGCTCAGAAGTAAGAGGGGTATGGAAGTAATAAAACAAAAAAACGACAGAAATCAGGAGTTTATCTCTTCATTCTATCGTTTTCGGGGGTGGAAAACGGGGCTCGAACCCGCGACCTTCGGAACCACAATCCGACGCTCTAACCAACTGAGCTATAACCACCATTTTGGAGCTGCAAAGATAATACAGGACTGAGAATTTTACAAACTATTTCGTCAAAAAAAGAGTTTTTTTTACAACACACAGATATTCAGTACAATGAAACATAAATTTCTGCTTACAAATCCCGAATTAGATGCTCAATTGGCGCAAATCCAGCGAACCATCCGACTTTCGAAGAACGGCGTAGTGGCCGATTCGATGCTGGAACACGGATTACGGTATAAAAAGACTTTTGGTGTGACTACGCTACGACTGAAGGAGATAGCCCGTGACATACAACCTGATTTGGCGCTGGCAGAACGACTTTGGTTGCTGGGTATCAGGGAAACAATGATTTTGGCCACTCTTTTAGCACCTGCCGCATCCTTTCCGGAAACACTGGCCCGGGAATGGAGTCAGGAATGTGATAATCAGGAGTTGATTGAACAAGCCAACATGAACCTGTTTCAACACCTGAGTTATGCTGTCCCATTTTCGCTGGAGTGTATCGATGCAGATCAAAAACATCTGAAAAGTTTCGGATATACGCTGGCGATTCGGGTGAGCAAACGTTTCAAGGACCATGAGATTGAACAGGTAGTGGAGAAGGGACTTTCCACAGCAGCTGAAAAAAACGATAACTACCTGAATACAAGCATCGCAAATTGCCTGGCCCGGTTTTGCAGAATTGATCAACCAACTGCCAGTCGCATTGAGAAAGCTGTTTTCGAATCCAAAGACCGGGATAATATTGCTATCCAACTTATCAGGAAGTTTGTAGAAAACGAGCTCATTTTTTTGGGATACAAGGAGATTAATAGTTAGAAAATAATTACCTTTGTGAGTTTTTAAGTTATGATATGAAAGAAGAATCAGCACCACTCTCCCCTACCGAACTGTTTACGGACTACCTCATCCGTCATAAACACCGGAAAACGCCTGAGCGTTACGCGATTTTAGAAAAAATATACAGTATCGACGGGCATTTTAACGCAGAAGCTCTTTACGAACTGATGCAAAACGATTACAGAGTAAGTCTGGCTACTGTATACAACACACTCGACTTATTGCTCGATGCAGCTTTGATTGTGAAACACCAGTTTGATGGTCAGCCTGCGCAATACGAGAAGGCGTTGGGAGCTTCAATGCACAACCATTCAGTATGCACTGTATGTGGTCGAATCAAGGAATTTACCGATAAGAAAATCTTTCAGGCTATTCAGGCAAAGGAATTTGCAAATTTTAAAAGCAGTCACTATTCATTGTACGTATACGGTGTTTGCAAGAAATGTCAGAAAAAGAAAAAACAGATAAATACAAACCTATGAGTAAAAAAGTGGATGTTTTGCTGGGTCTCCAGTGGGGCGATGAAGGCAAAGGTAAGGTAGTGGATGTACTAACACCCCGTTACGATTTGGTAACACGCTTTCAGGGAGGTCCGAATGCCGGACACACCTTAGAATTTAACGGTCAGAAGTACGTTTTACGATCGATTCCATCAGGAATTTTTCAGGGAGATAAGATTAACATTATCGGGAATGGCGTTGTGCTGGATCCTGCCTTGTTTAAAGCAGAAGTAGAAGCACTGGAACAATCGGGTCACCCTCTGACCAAGCGCCTGAAAATTTCGAAAAAAGCCCATCTTATTTTACCTACCCACCGCTTGCTCGATCAGGCATTTGAATCCGCTAAGGGTGAAGGAAAAATAGGCACTACAGGCAAGGGAATCGGTCCGGCTTATGCCGACAAAATCAGTCGAAACGGATTGCGCGTGGGTGATATCCTGCATAATTTCGAGGCAAAGTATGCCGCAGCCATCCAACGGCACAAGGATATCCTGAATCAGTATAATTTTCCGTTCGATATTACCGAACTGGAACGCGAATGGATGGAAGGCATCGATACTATCCGCAAGTTTGAACTTATCGACAGCGAACATGTAATCAACGAAGCGCTGCAATCGGGCAAAAAAGTACTTGCTGAAGGTGCGCAGGGTACCATGCTGGATATCGATTTTGGTTCGTATCCCTTCGTTACTTCCTCGAATACCATTTGTGCGGGCGCATGTACCGGCCTGGGAGTGGCACCCCGTACGATCGGTGATGTGTATGGAATTTTCAAGGCCTACTGTACCCGCGTGGGAAGTGGACCATTCCCTACCGAACTATTCGATGCCACCGGAGATGAAATGCGAAATAAAGGACATGAATTCGGATCGGTTACCGGCCGACCCCGTCGTTGCGGCTGGATTGACCTTGTTGCCCTGAAATACGCTGTAATGATCAACGGAGTTACCCGTTTAATTATGATGAAAAGCGATGTGATGGATGATTTTGAAATCATCAGGGCCTGTGTAGCATATTCTATCGATGGAGTTGAAACCGAACAATTTCCCTATTCGATTGAAGGCAACGTAGAGCCTGTATACATTGAACTACCGGGATGGCAGACCGATATGTCACAAATGCGTTCTGAAAACGATTTTCCGGAAGAATTTAATGCTTATCTCAACTTTTTGGAAGCTGAACTGGGAGTGCCAATCACGATCGTATCGGTAGGTCCCGACCGCGAACAAACCATTCTTCGTTAATTTGCAAAAACGAATATAAAAAATCTGCTCTAAACCGGTTTTCGTGAGAAGAAAACAGTTTAGAGCAGATTTTTTTACGATCTGTTTAGTTATTCGATGGAGTGTTTACTCGTTCAATGTAGCAAATCGTGTCCCCTTTGTTTACGATATCGCCCTGTTTTTTCGACACCGATATAATCCGTGCATTACCAATACCTTTGATTGCTTCCACTCCGTAGCGGGTTTGAATGGCACACAGCATATCGTTTTCGTTGAGCAACTTACCATAGGCCGGCTCGATTGAACGATCCAGGAAATCGAGTTCCCACAGAATCTTGCCAGATGCAGCTGCTGTGATAGGTTCTGCTTCGGGATACATAATCTTACGAATTTCAGGCATCGGCAGGTTCAGTTTCGAGTATTTCTCACGAATAGCTGTTTCCAACTCCTGTTCGAAACGACGCTTGGCTTCACCCGATTTGAAATCGCGGTATTGTTTTTCGTGCATTGCAAATTCGAACAATTCTTCGTCATCTTTTCCACGACTCCAGCCGTTTTTCTTCATTTCTTCGATAAACTTCGGTAATTCATCTGGGTAGTTATCCTGCGGATTTCCTTCGAAGAATTCGTAATTATTTTTGGTAGCCAGTTCAATGATTTCAGCATCCAGCGCTCCGGGAAGCTTACCGGCTTTACCTAAAATCATATCCCAGGAGTTACGGTCGATTGCCTGCCAGCGGCCCTTACCCATTGTCATATTCATCACATTCATCAGGGCAATATTCTTAACGTACTGACTGAATGGCGTTACCAGCGGTGGGAAGCCTAATTTTGGCCAAATGTATTTCACTTCCTCAAACAACTGAACGAGCAGTTCGTCTTCCGAAATTTCCGGTTGTGCCTTCGAGCGATGGAATGAATTGATGGCTGCATGAACCCCTTTCAGGTCGGCCATCAGCGAGCCCATCATTCCGCCGGGCAGACCACAACCCACCAGCAACGAAGTCATCAGTTTATTGCGATCGTCGATAAAATAGCCCAGGTAATCGTCGATAAAGCTCTGGGTCATTTTACGAGCCTTCATATAAGCATTCATATTAATTTCAGGCACCTTGAATCCTGCATCCTTCAACATCGCCTGTACCGATATAACATCGGGATGCACCATACCCCATGCGAGCGGCTCCATGGCCACATCGAGAATATCGGCACCAGCCTTAGCCACTTCCAGCATCGAAGCCATCGAGAAGCCCGGACCGGAATGTCCATGATACTGAACGATAATGTCAGGATGATTGGTTTTAATCGAACGAACAATATTACCCAACAATACCGGACGACCAATACCCGCCATATCCTTCAGACAGATTTCCTCGGCACCGGCTGCGATCAGTTCTTCCGACATGTTGATGTAATACTCAGCAGTGTGAACCTCCGAACTGGTAATACACATGGTAGCCTGAGGAATCATACCAGCTTCTTTAGCCCATTTAATGGAAGGAATAATATTACGAACATCGTTCAGTCCGCAGAAAATACGGGTAATATCCACACCCTGAGCCTTTTTTACCTTGTACATCAAACGACGCACATCAGCAGGCACGGGATTCATACGCAGACCGTTCAGACCACGATCCAGCATATGAGTTTTAATTCCTACCTCGTTGAAGGGTTTTGTAAACGCGCGCACCGATTCGTTGGGATTTTCCCCGAACAGCAGATTCACCTGTTCCGATGCTCCGCCATTGGTTTCAACGCGGCTGAAACATCCCATTTCGATGATCAGGGGAGCAATTTTCTCCAACATTTCTCTTTTGGGAACATACTTACCTGAAGACTGCCACATGTCGCGATAAACGAGACTGAACTTAATTTCTTTCATTTCTAAACTAAATTATTTACTGGTGTTTGTTATTTCACGATGCAAAGATACAGCAAATAATTTAATTAAAGAAATAATTCTTTAATTATTAGCGAATTTTTTCCTTAATTGATGTTAAACAGCTATATATCTTGAATTTAAGTATTTATAGGACATCTTGCATTTTTATACATGACCCCGATTGCGTGGTGGTATAAAATACAAAAAGGCAGCTACAAAGACCACCTTTTCGTATTTTATATGTATATAAATTAAATTCGAACGTTAGTTA
>JANJXE010000027.1 GCA_024709185.1 Paludibacter sp. | reverse complement strand
CCTTCGAAAAAGCTGAAGGTGTGGAAGTAATCGACAATCCTGCCGAAAAGAAATATCCGATGCCGTTGTTCTTATCCGGCAAGGACCCCGTACACGTGGGCCGTATCCGCAAGGATTTAGCAAATCCAAACGGTATAACTTTCTGGTGTGTAAGCGATCAGATTAAGAAAGGCGCAGCGCTGAATGCAGTGCAGATTGCGGAATACCTGCTGAAAAACGCTAAGTAATACAGCAAATTAATTTTGAAAATGCTGCTTCTTTTTAAGGGGCAGCATTTTTTTGTTTATTTATACAAAACAACCTGAATTTTTTGCTAACTTTGCACTTCTTTTTCAAATCCAACTGTTAAAACACACAATTATGAGAAGAATTTATCTGGCAACCGTACTACTATTAGTACTTTTTGTGACATCATCCTGTAAGTATCATTTAGGTCTCACGCACAACGAAAACCATCATCAGACACAGGTGGTACTGGAAGAGAAAAACTACACCATTGTAAAATACGTGGAAGGCGATGCCACGGCGCGTTACCTTTTCGGGATAGGTGGCGGTGCCAGTAAACGCGGTATTATAGCCCGGGCGCGTGAGAATATGCTGCGCAATGCAGGACTCCTGGGTAAGTCGCGTGCTGTGATCAACGAAACGGTGGAACTCCGCACGAAGCAATTCTTAGTGTACACCGAAGTACGCTACATCGTTTCCGCTTATATTGTAGAGTTTTACAACCCCGAAAAGGAAGCAGCTCCACAGGCTGAAGAAAATGTGTACGCAGAGCCCGAAAAGCCCCGTTCGCCAAATGTTCACAGCAATTGGGTAAGTGCAGGGTATGCACAGACGGAGGGCAACTATTTTTACGGAGAGAATTACACAACCAATCATGGACCGGGAGCGATAGCCGGACTTCGTACCGAATACTGCAATCCCGACATCCGGTACTTATTTTGGGAGACTCAGCTCAATCTGGTGTATCTCAACTGGAAGACCTTCTATACCAATCTCCCCTACGATTCGGAGCGCAGTTATGGCATAGAGATTCCCCTGATGGCCGGAATTAAACTTCCCCTGCCCATCGCTCCCACAGCCCACTGGTTTATCAAGGGTGGACCTTTTATCAACGCATCCTTACTCGACAGCAAGGTGTATGTTAATGAACACTGGAGCACCCCTACTCCCATCGATGGTTTTATCCGACAAACAAACTCACTGTTTATTCCCGGAGCCAAGATCGGAACTGGTCTTCAAATCGGCCAGCGCTGGCAGGTTGAAATCTCTCACCGGTTTAATATAGGTTGGAGCGAATACGATTACACGCACTTCGGGGTGAGTTACCGGTTGTAAAAATCAATTAGTACTCCACCTCATTTAAGAAAGCTCTTTATTCGGGTAATAATTAACCGGGGCCTACAATTGAATCTTTAACACCTGTTCTGTATTTCTATCACTTACTTTTAAAAGATACAATCCCCGCTGCATTAAATTGCTTAACTGAAGTGATTCGGATGCTTGTAAAAATTGATGATGCATCATTTTGCCCTGCATAGAATAAAGAGTTACTTTCAAACCTTCATTCAGATTGCTTATCAGGTAAAGTTGATGATTTTCCATATACAATTCGGCAAGCCTTTCAGAAATGTTTTTTTTTAACCCACTGAGGATTTCTTCAGGTACATCAGATCTAAATGGTGATAACGGGAGAGGAAATTCATCTGAAGTGAATATTGAAATCGTTGAATTGTTCCTGAACGCATACCGAACGTAAATTGGATTGGGTATCGTTGCGTTGGAAAGCTTAATTTTATTATCCGGCAGAAGCTCAGCAACCGCTGGTTTGTACACCTTATCGGCCCCTGCAATTTCAAATTCTGAGATTTCTTTTACCGACTTCAAACCATTTCCTGTATTCTCAAAAGTTACAAATACTTCGGAACCAACGACTCTATGCGATTTATAAACAGGTGATTTGTGTATAACATTTTCGCCATACACCATAGCCTTCACGATAGGGAGCATGCGTTTAGCAACATTGTATTTATCCGTTGGATGAATATCATTTGGATTGCCCAAGTCCATTGTTACTGCCATACCTGTATTCGGATCTTCTTTCCAAACCTGAAGCTGAATGTCGCGGGTTTCTGCCCATGTCATAAATGTGGGATCATTGGTTGGTTCGTAAGTTGGTAACTGAACAAATATCCAGGGTAAAGCAGGTTCATTCCATTTTGTACGCCAATCTTTCAGTAAACCTTTAAAAATAGTTTTGAAATTTGTCCAGTATACTGCATTTGCTTCGGCCTGATACCAAAGCACCGCCTTTATGGGATATCCAACCATTCTGGAAACCTTTGCGTTGTATATGGATGAAGGTGTTTGGTAATAATAACCAACCCCTGTTCCATCCGGACGTTTTGCTGCATTCAAAACAGGGTCGCTCGCATACGCTTCCGGAGAAATAAACGCATCGGAAGGCGTACCACCATGACTTACATTGATCAGTCCAATGGGGATATTAAGGTGTTTGTGCAAATCACGACCAACAAAAAATGCCACCGCCGACCAATCGAGAACCCGCTCTGAGTTGGCGCCTATCCATGGCTTGTCGACATCACCGGTCAAAACACCTCCATTCACAATTTTGGCCGCCTCAAAATGACGAAGGTTCGGATAATTGGAATCAGCTTTGGCATTGGCCAGTTGATCTGATTTTATGGAGGTAACTTTAAATGCCATATTCGATTGTCCACCACATAAATAGACATCACCGATAACTATATTTGAATAAATTACTGAATCAGCATTCGCTTTAATTTTCATCGTATAAATCTCTGAGGATACATTCTGAGCTGGTAAATAAACCGCGAATTTCCCGTTCGCATCGCATTGAGTGGTAAAATCCTGACCAGCAAAAGTAATTGTGACCGGTTCGTTAGCTAACACTTCACCCCATACTTTTATTGGTTTATCGCGCTGGAGCACCATATTGTCGGAAAAAAGTGTAGGCATTATAATCGTAGTTGGACCGTTTACACCGATTGTGTCGGCATCATTATTCAACAGTAAAGATGGCGAATAATCTGGTATTGTGGATTCTGATGACTGAAATGTCAATAATAAAGCTGAAGTTCTGGCTTTTAGAGCAAGTTTAATTTTCTTATCCGTACCCGGTTTAGCAGCTACAGCATTCACTAAATCTTTGATTTGAAATTTGCACCATCCTCTGTAAGAACTTGCAATATCCAAAGAAGTAATGTAAGATTCAGCTAACGTGTATGCAGTATTAAATCCCGACCAGGTGATAGTGTTGGTAATGGTTCCGGATGTTACTTCAAATACATCTACTATTTCTGTCCCTGCATTTGTTACAGCGCTTAGATACAAACTCAATTCTGCATTTGTAATCTGCTGACTAAAATCACCAATATTAAACTCCAGAAATGCAACCCGATTAAAGCTTGCAGAAGTTCTTACAAGTAAAGTTGAACTTGTACCATACGAAGTAGTTGAAGTATTTTGTGCAATATAGGTATCTACGACCGGAGTATAACGTTGAGCCCAAAGGGAGGTACACAATGCACAGCTAACCAATAAAACGATTAGGGAAAAGGTGGTTTTGTTCATGATTTTACAAATCAAATGATTTGGAAAGTCGGGTTTGTTTTGCAATTTGCGTTTTTTACAGCATTACTTTATTTTTCTGATCCACAACACAGCACCTCCGTGAGCTGCCAGAGTTATATCGTAATGGGATTTCGCTGCTCTTACAATTTTCATAAAGGGCACAACGGGATCCTGTTTCAGGGGGGATGGACGATGCGTTTCCATCTCAATCTTCACTTTTTCCGCCTTCAGATCATCAACAAATAACGATGCTTCGAAGCGAGGAAAATCAGAAACGATAGCAGATAAATCAATACGCACATCACGGGTTTCATTGGTTCCATTCAACGCATAAATAAACCAATCATTACTGCTACGACGTGCAACAACAGCTGTTTTACCCAATTCAGTTTGCGGGAGCACTAGCGTTTCATCCCAGGTTGTTGGGACAGATTTGATGAAATCCAATGCAGGAGTCACTGTTCTCTCATTCAGCAAAACATGGGGATCCTCAGCGATGACCTGCATCGGAGAATTAAAAGCAACCAGGGTTGCCAGCTGATGTGCAAAGGTTGTATTACCCGGATTCACAAACGAAAGCGGGGTATAATCCCCATGACCGACTGCCAGTCGGGTAAATGGCAATAAAACATTGTGATACGACGGAATCGGGCCTTCTGCCATTTTATTCAATTCCATTCCCCGAATGCCTTCACGGGTAAGTTCGTTGGGATAGGTGTAGGCTTCTCCTGATGGCTTCTGACAACCGTGAAAATTAACCACCAGTTGGCGTTTCGCACATTCCTGCAGCAATTTAATATCAAAGTCGATAAAAATCTTACTCTCACTGTTCATAAAATCCACTTTCACGCCTGCCATGCCGGCTGCTTTCACTTTATCGAGCCAGGTCCGCATTTGATGGTAATCGTCTGAAGGGTCGGAAATTGTACTCGAATGATTCCAGAGAAATAGTTTAACGGATTTAGTATAAGCATAATCAGCCAACACTCTCAACTGTTGCCAATAATCACCTTCCCATTTTGTATAACCTTCGTCGATAATGGAATAGGTGAACCCTAATTGATGAGCATAATCGACAAACTGTCGCTCTTCTTCCGGATTACCCGTACCGCGACTAAACCAGCGCCAGACCGATTTTCCCGGAACGATATAATCGGTGTTGGAATATAATTCCTTATCCGGAGCCGGGGAAAGCTGACGAACCACGGATTGATTTACCAGTTCGTTCAGATTATCAGCAACAAACATGACCCTCCAGGGGGTACAAAGAGCAGTACTCAGCATAAACCCTTTTTCCCCTTCTGTAAAATTGGCTTTAATACGGTAGGGTGTGCCTGCATTCCAACGCAAACCACTGTAATTCTGCAAATTCACTTCGGTTGCAACAGCAAAACGCTTGTCAGGAAGTTGCAACACCAACGGAGGACCCTGCACCGGATTGCTTCCCGAAATGCGGGGAAGTTCCTCCACACCGCACGATTCCCAGGTACCGGCATACGACTGGAGTTTCCAATGATTTTTACGTTCAAAATAATACACCTTGCTTTTTTCAGGTAGAGAAAAGGAAGAGGCTTCCGATTTAACCAGCATACCCTTCCCTATTTCAGCGGTATACCGGAAAGCAACTGCATTATCGAGCAAAGCAATTTCGAGTTTGACGGGCGATTTAGCTGCTGAAAAACGGTATATCAGAGGGAGAGCTCCGGATTTGGAAAGCATTTCCATTTTTAGTTTACCTTCGAAAACATAGTCTTTATCATCAAGGTTAATACCTGTTTCTGAAAAAAAATCAACTCCATTGATTGTTGATTTGAGAAGTGTTTTGTTGTTTTCACGCACCCATTCCACATAGGTTGACTTTTGTGGAGAGTAGTATTTTCCTTTTTGACCAGCAGCAAAAGACTGGATACTAATCAGTAACAACATGCAGGATATGCTGTGAAAAAGAAGATGCCTGTACAACACAAAAAAGATGGAAGGTTTTTTCATTAGTTGTTTTTTACTTAAATTCAAAATGTTCACTGCTTAGACGTTCCTTTTTCATTGCAACTCTTAAGTCTTGAGCAATAGCAGGATACTGTTTAATCACATTAGCGGTTTCAGAAGGATCGTTGTAGATATTATACAGTTCTTCGGTTAGCTTCTTCGGATTATTCACCTGCAACCGGATTAACTTCCATCCATCGGAACGAATAAGCGATTGCTTGCCGCCCAGTTCATGAAATTCGTGGTAAATGTAAGTGTGCTGTTTTTGCTTTTTGAAATTCCCGAGTAATTCCGGCAAATAGGAGATCCCATTAATTCCTGCCGGATTCTTTACCCCAATCAACTCAGCAACGGTAGGCAGAAAATCCCAAAAGGTGGAAACATGATAGCTGTAACGGGATTCCGGTATTTTATCTTTCCACGACACGATGAAAGGTGTATGAATGCCTCCTTCATACAAATCACGTTTAATACCGCGGAAAGGACCGTTGCTGTCAAAAAAATCCGGATCATTACCACCCACATTGTGAACTCCATTATCGGACGTAAAAATGATGATTGTATTATCGAGGATTCCCTTTTCTTTCAACAAAGCCACAACCTGTCCCACAGTACGATCCACCTCCGAGACCATCGCAGCATACGCAGCCTTAGGCTGTAGTTGTGTTTTGTATCCTTTGAAAGAGCTTGATACTTTTGAAGAGTCAACTGGGTTGAAGTATGGAGTTTCGGGAAATTTTTGATTATATACACCTAAGTCAGGAATATCCAAATCGGCATGAGGCGGAGTAATTGCAAAATAAGCAAAAAAGGGCTTACCGGCATTTTCCTTGATAAACTCAAGTCCTTTTTCGACAATAAGGTAGTGACTGTATTGTCCATTCAACGGATATTTGTCCTCGTTTTCAAACAAAAACTCAGGATAATAACGGTGTGCAGCTGCCTGACCCAAATAACCAAAAAAGTAATCAAATCCCTGCTTCACCGGACTTCCTTCTGTTTGAGGTCCACCCAGTCCCCATTTTCCCACGCATGCAGTCGCATAGCCTTTCTGTTTGAAAAGTTCGGCAACGGTAACTTCGCTGGCAGGGATGGCCAGGTCAAACGTTCCGGATTCACTTACCACTGTCTTATTCCCTCTTACGTAGGCATGGCCGGTATGTTTACCTGTCAGCATGGCACAGCGGGAAGGAGCACTAACGGTAGATCCGCTGTAATGCTGCATAAACTGTACCCCCGAGGCAGCCAGTTTATCAATATTGGGCGTTTTGATAATCTTCTGGCCATAGCACCCGGCATCGCCAATACCCATATCATCGGCCATAATAAACACCACATTGGGTAGTTTTTGCTGAGCATCACTAAACTGAAAAGGAGCCATACAAATAGCTGTACTGAAAACCGATGAAACAGGTTTATTCATAAGGCAATAGAAGTGGAAAAGGATGACTGAAAAAACCAGTTTGCACTCCTCCTGAAAATGGAAGAGTGCAAAACAGGCTTTATTTTAACAGCTAATTCGCATAACAGTTTATTGAATCATTACTTTCCCGTGATAAGTACCATTTCCGGAATTTACCCGAATCAGATAAGTACCTTTTTCGATACCGGTAAGGGTAATTCTACGATTAACAATACTTTGCTGATGAACCAATACACCTGCCAGGTTATACATTTCAAGAGTTAGTTCTTCATTTTCAGGCACATCGACAAAGAACGAACCATCGGTAACCGGATTTGGATAGACTTTAAGCAGTTGACTATTCGAACCAGTACCAAAGATGGATTTTAGTCCTGTAGCAACAAACGGATCTAATTCCAACGAAGGATACTGGGCTTCAAATTCAGGCGACTCAGGCACATACTGGCGCCATGTGAGCAATGCGGAGGAAGATCCACCGGTACATTTGACAGCAAAATCGGCCCTACCCGCTCCTGAGCGTAATTTTTTGTTGATGTGACTTGAAACATCCCACACAGCACGTACACCTGTAAATCCAGGATTCGGAACTTCAATGGCACTTAAGAATTTATAATTGCCTTCTTCGGGTTTAGTTGCCCAGCGAAGTTCATTAATATCTGCGGGCAGTCCATCTTCAATTGCATACAGACTCAACTCAACAGGAACACCTCTGTCGTTACTAATAAAGAATATGCTAAACGACCCAAAATCGATGGAGTCATTTCTTCCAAATTCAGAAATATCATACCGGAAGAAAGCTTCACGTGCCGATCCGGCTGTTTTGATAATACCTGTAGGGTTGTTTTGATAAAAACTTTCGGTCCATTTGTCATCAATATACGAATCATATAAAGGATAGATCATCATAGCACGATCCGATTTCACCTTAACAAGCTGATCACCTAAAACGATCCCCTGAACTCCATTTCCGTCAACCACACGGGTTAGAGTATACCGTGTTGTCCTCATTGGAGCAACAGGGATTTCAATCAAATTAGTAGTAATGTTATTGATGGTATAGTTTTGATTTCCATCTGTATACGTCAGTGTCCATGGGGCAATTCCCTTTAGCTCAACCTGCATATTCACCTGTGTCCCCTGTGAAACATAAAACACTTTCGGTACAAAAGTTGCAAAACTTTCTTTGGGTACAACGCTGTAGAAACTTGTTCCTGTTAAGAATTTCTGAACAGATGATTTTGCACGATTGCCCTGCATCTTAATTTTGGAGATAACGCCGGTTCCAGCTTCATAGCGATAATTCAAATCCCATTGATTATTCAGACTGGTGTGTCCATATTCTCCTTCGATATTTGGATAGAAGAACGGAGATTGTATATTATCCATTACAGGGAGTACGGCGACGCTGAGAACGTCATCGCCAGTGGTACTGGTTTCAATTCTAACTACTAATAATGCAGTTTCATCATTTTTAATAAACATTGGCTTGCGTCCGGTAGGTTCAGCGCTTACAGTTGACGAATAATACAGTTTATTTGCACCAAATCCTGTCTGCAACTGATTATACTGATCGATTATAACACTGGCCAAGACCTTATCTGAATTATCTGTAAGGGAAAGTACAAATTCCCCATCAGCCGATTTCCTTATAACAGTAGAGAAATACCTGACCTTATTCTCATTCAGGTTATAACCGTTTGCCAATGAGAAAACTGCAGTTCCTCCATTGTTTA
>JANJXE010000025.1 GCA_024709185.1 Paludibacter sp. | reverse complement strand
AGCATCTACCTCGTGCTTCCACACCTGGTTCGAACCAATTACCACACAGGGATTGTTGCAATAAAAAAAAGCATATTCACCCTCACATCTGCTAAACAAATATTCTTCGGTTGCCAGGTTGAAGGCAGGATGATGAGATGTGGAAATAATTAACTCCATGGTTTACTTTTTCAATTTCTGGTAGTATTTCAGTTCGTATCCGGGGACTAATTCAGGATGTAAAATTGCAACCAGGTCGTTCAACCACCAGTCGGGACGCACCACAGCACTTTCCCAAAAATCATTGGCTCCGGAAGCTAACAGGCATTTATTGTAATTGTAAACCTTGTTCGACTTCACGGCAAGGAATAATCCATGCCTGGCGTCTGCTGCCAGCAAGTCCGAAATGGAGTTGAAATTGCAATTCAACCATACATCAGTATTCGAAAAATTGGCCAACACAGTTTCTACATTAAGGGGTAAACTTCCTTTTGTACTGTCGTTGGCATACTGATACTGGCCTCCCGCATCCAGTAGCATACGGGCCATGTAATTACTTCCTCCCGGCATATACCAGGTACCTCTGAAATTTGAACCAGTCATCACCGACGGCCAGTTCAATTTTTTAAATGCTTTGTCACGAAGCGCACTGTATTCCTGTTCAATGGAAGCGAATAAGCTGTCGGCAAGCACTTCCTGTCCTACCAGCATAGCCATGAACTTAATCCATTCGGCTCTGCCCAACACGGTTTCTTCCATCCATTCGTTGTTATAAATTACAGGTATACCAGCTTGTATAACTCTTGCTGCATAAGGATCATCCTGTTTATAGCCACTCATCAGCAGGGCAGATGGTTTCAACAGCATTGTTCGTTCCACATTGATGGAAAACGCATCCCCTAAATTTGTAATTTGCCCGGCTTGATTTTTTTGACGCAGGGATGGATTGTATAACAATTCGGGTGAGCAACTTCCGGTGACTTTGTCCACAGCATTCAGGGCATCCAGAAAACCGGCATGCGTAACCGAACTGATTGCTAATGACTTCACGGGAACCTGTACACGCATCCCATCATCAGGAGTGGCAATCAACTCATCGTCAACAAGATAATACACGGCAAGGACCTTTTCATCCTGCCAGGGATTATACACCACCACACGACGGTAATCGCCAAACAACTCGATGGAAAATCCCTTCGCATGACTAAGTTCCACCTTCCCGGGAACAAAAACAGCTTCCGGAGCCGCTGGTTTACCTTTGCAGGCAATCATCAGCAACACCGGAAGCACTAGCAGTAAACAGGTTCTAATCCGAAGCATCTTACTTATCATTTTTAACAAAGAGCCACAATACGCCCGAAATAGCCAGTGTAATTGCAGCAATAATAAACACAATTGACTTGTCGTGGGCAGCATTAACGATCTCACCCACTTTAAAACTGGCCACCAGTTGGGGCAATACTACAGCGAGGTTGAAAATGCCCATGTACAGTCCCATCTTTTTCTGATCGACCTTTTCGCTCATAATAGCAAAAGGCAAGGAAACAACCGAAGCCCATCCAATACCGACAATGGCCAGTGCCACATAATAACTTAGAATGGTGGCTCCAATCCAAAGCACCCCGGCATAGCCCAGGGCCATTATAAAGATACAAATCAGGTGGGTGCGCACCATTCCTATTTTTTTAGCAAATCCGTTAAGCACAAGTACAGGTAATACCGCACTCACCAGACTTAGAATGAAAAAAGCTATGGAATTCACCTTTCCGGCCTGCTCGCCCAAATTCAATTCATGTGTCAGGTAGAAAAATGCATAGATGAACATTGTTTGAACACCAATCCAGGTAAAGGAATGGGCCAGTAATACTTTCTGAAATTCATTGCTCCGGGAATTGCTTTTCAATACATTAGGTAGAATAAGCAAGGCACTAAGTACAATCAGCACAACAGCGATAAACTCGACGATGCCCATTGCATATCCTGCAATATCGACGGTGGTTTCAACATGCACACCAAAGAGTTTCGAAAGGATAACATAAAATCCATACAACAGAAATCCTGAGAGAGGAAGCAGCGATTCCACCAAATCACGGGTCGAAGTTTTGGCATGTTCCACCTGCTTGTCGGTATCCACTTCCTGTAACTCACGGGGTTCAGTAATCAGTAAAGCAGGAATTACAGAAGCCAGCAAGGCAACTCCCACTCCAAAATAAATCAGAAAGATATTCCCGAGTGTTCCACCGATCAGGTAGGCCAACACTCCAAAAGTTCCTGAAACAGTTTGCATCCATGTATAGCCGCGACTCCGATCGGTATGCGGTGTGCAATCGGCCACCAGCGAACGGGTAGGATTAAAACTCACATTGATGGATAAGTCGAGAGTCAACGCTACAATAACTGCTATAGCCATCAGTCCTGCCTGCGGATCATCACCACCGATAAATATTTTCTGTATAATTTCAAGGTTCGGCAGGGCAAGCATCATAACAGCAGCCAATATACCACCAATAATGATCCAAGGACGACGACGGCCGCCCATAAACCACATTTTGTCGGACAACGCACCGACCAGGGGCTGGGCGATAATGCCGGCAATGGGTCCAGCTGCCCATACAATTCCAATCTCGTGAATATCAAGACCGTACCTTGTGGATAAAATCCAGCTTAATGCAGAAATTTGAACCGATAACGCAAAACCCATTGCCGTGGCCGGCAAACTCAGCAAGGCAAAAAAAGCATTGCTCATTTTCTTTTGTATCTGTAACATCGGAAAATAATGTTTAATGATTACTTATCAATGATTAATGGGTGCAAGTTTACAATTTTATCCTGATTTTTACTGCTTTTGGTCATACAGTTATTGATGAAAGCGTTTTCAAACGTTTGCAGGATTTTTTAGCTGCTGATTGATGGACGAAATGTAACCGAGAAGTTCATCGCGGCCATCGGCCTTTTCAGCTGATGTAATGAAGATAGGCGGAAGTTCTTCCCATTTCTCAAAGAGTTTTTCTCTGTAGGCCGCCATATTCTCGTTAAGCTTGCTTTTCGAAAGCTTATCGGCTTTGGTAAAGACGATTGAGAAGGGAATACCACTGATTCCCAGCCATTCCATAAAATCCAGATCAATGGATTGGGCCTCATGCCGGCAATCGAGCAAAACAAATAAACAACTTAACTCTTCCCTGAACAGCACGTAATTCTCGATAATTTTCTTAAGTTTATCGCGGGTCGATTTTCCAGCCGTTGCATAGCCATAACCCGGAAGATCGACCAGGTACCATTCATCATTAATAATGAAGTGGTTAATCAGAAGCGTTTTACCGGGTTTCTGAGACGTTTTTGCCAGCCCTTTCCGGTTGGTCAGCATATTGATTAACGACGATTTACCAACATTCGACCGGCCGATAAAGGCATATTCAGGCAAACCATTGGTCGGACAAAGTTTTACATCCGTATTACTAATTACAAATTCAGCTTTTTTTATTTCCATACAGCGAAGATAGATAAATTCCGGCAAACATCAGCAGGCCATTCATAAGCAACAGCTCGTAACCAAAAGTATATCCAAAATAGTTAAATGATAATTCGTTAATTAAGAAACAAATAACCGGCGACGCAACAGCCATATACGGCATCCAGTAATCGTTGGGTTTCCGGCGGGTAAAAAGTCCAAACGCAAACATACCAAGTAACGGACCATAGGTATAAGATACCAGAACGTAGATTGTATCGATAATGCTTCGATCGTTCACCTTGCTTATTATCAAAACAATGATCACAAACAAAAGGGAAATTCCTGCATGCACACTTATCCGGAGTCGTTTCTTATCGTCGGTATTTTTCACTTTCAGGATATCCACCATAAAAGAGGTTGTGAGGGCAGTTAGCGCTGAATCGGCACTCGAAAAGGCTGCCGCAATCATTCCGGTGACAAACATGAGCATGACTGCGGTTCCAAAATAATTCTGTGCATAAAAAGGTAATAATGCGTCGCCGGCAGTTGGAAGAATGATCCCGGTGGATTGGGCATAGGTGAGCATCAGCCATCCTATCATTAAAAAAAGGAGATTAAAGGGAATAAACGCGATGCCGTACCAATACATATTTTTTTGAGCATCCTTGAGGTTTCGGCAGGTCAGATTTTTTTGCATCATATCCTGATCGAGCCCTGTCATTACCAAAGCAATAAAAATTCCACTGAAAAACTGCTTAACGAAATGCTGTTTGCTAATCCAATCGTCGAAAACAAAAATCCGACTTTTACTACTCACATACAATTCATTGACAAACGACCCAATGGTAAGGTCATTCATATCCAGCAACTTAACCAGCATTGTTATCATTGCAGCCAGCATTACAAGTGTTTGTAAAGTATCGGTCCAGACAATACTCTTAATTCCACTGCGAAAGGTATATAACCATATCATCAACAAAATGCCGGTGATGGTTAGCCAGAAAGGAATTCCCAATGCTTCGAAAACCATATTCTGCAGGATAAAGGCCACTACATACAATCGGGCAGCAGCACCCAGGGTTTTGGAAAGTAAAAAGAAAGACGCACCGGTGGTATAACTACGACTTCCAAAACGTTGACCGAGATAGGTATAAATACTGGTTAATTGTAAGCGGTAATATAAAGGCAACAATACCTGTGCAATAATAAGATACCCAAAGAAAAAGCCAAAAACAGTCTGCAGGTAAGTAAACGAGATAGTGCCCACCATGCCGGGAACCGAAACAAAGCTGACACCAGAAATGGATGCACCAATCATACCAATCGCCACTACCCACCAGGGAGAGCTATGCCTTGCAGTAAAAAAAGATTCGTTATCAGTTGATTTTCGTCCGGTAACATACGACACCACCATGAGCATTGTAAAATAGGCAACTAAGATCAACAAAATCAGTGTACTATGCATAGATTTTTTTTTTGCGACTTCAAAATTAGTGAAAAATACCCAAAAAACCGATAAAACGGCATAAAATAGAACTATCGGATATTTTTTCGTATTTTTGTGTCGGAATTATTAACAGGCAATGAGTCACCAACAGTATCCATCTGTACTTTTAGAAAACGCAGTCAACGAATTCTCGCGCTTACCCGGAATAGGCCGCAAGACAGCCTTACGATTGGCGCTACACTTGTTGAGACAACCGGTTACAGAAGCTGTAAAGCTGGGTGAAGCAGTGATTAAGTTACGGGAGGATATTCGGTATTGCAGGGTATGCCATAACATTTCCGATACCGAAGTATGCCAGATCTGTTCGCATCCAGGTCGCGATACATCGACAGTTTGTGTGGTAGAGAATATCCGTGATGTAATGTCGATTGAGAATACCCAACAGTTCAGAGGTTTATACCATGTGTTGGGAGGTATCATCTCGCCGATGGACGGCATCGGACCTGCTGATTTGGAGATAAACAGTTTGGTAGAAAGGGTAAAAACAGATGGTATCCGGGAAATCATTCTTGCATTAAGTACTACCATGGAAGGCGATACTACTAATTTTTACCTGTTTCGAAAACTGGCTCCGCTGGATGTAAAAGTGACTACCATTGCACGTGGTATTTCCATTGGTGATGAACTGGAATATGCCGATGAAGTAACTCTGGGTCGTTCCATTTTAAACCGTGTGGAATTTTCGGATTCATATAAATAAAAGATATGATAACAAAACTTGTAAAAAAACTTACGCTGGTATATTACCTGTTTTATATGGCTGCTGTATTTATAGCAGCCGTTGGTTCTCAGACCTATCGTTCAGGAATTTCGATTGATCCGGCCAGTCAGGTTGGCATAGTTATCAATTCCATCCTGATAATTTTTATTATCGGTTCGATACCTGTTACGCTGGGCTTATTTAACAAACAAACCAAAAAATGGGCTGAACTTCCCTCTTTGGATGAAAAATTACAACGCTACGAAAAAGGGTCTATCCTGCGGATTGTAATTATTGGAACCGGATTCCTGTTGGGAATACTGTTTTTCTTTCTGATGAATTCCCAATCTATGATTTTCAGTGCAGGTATAGCCGCTATCGGTCTGTTTTTCTGCAAACCCGCTGAAGTAAAAGTGATTAGTGACTTGCAACTAGAAGATCCCGAACAACACGATTGAGTATGAAGCAACCCAATTTCAACCCCAGCATGTTGATAATCGCCGTTGATTTCGACGGAACCATTGTCACCCACGAGTATCCACGTATCGGAAAAGAAATCCCTTTTGCCATTGAAACGCTTCGTAAACTACAGGATGATTTTCATCTTCGCCTTATCATGTGGACGGTTCGCGAGGGTAAGGAACTGGCTGAAGCGGTAGAATACTGCCGCAGGCGCGGTTTGGAATTTTACGCAGTCAATTCCAATTATCCGGAAGAAACACCGGATAGTCGGGAACCCCGCAAACTAAAAGCCGACCTGTTTATCGACGACCGTAACCTGGGCGGACTTCCCGATTGGGGAATCATTTACAAAATGATTGCCGAGGGTCGTCATCTTTCCAAAGAAGCCCTGGTTGAATACAGTAGTTCAGACCATTATCCTGAATTACAAAGCAAGAAGAAAAGAGGCTTTTTCAAGTCTATTTTTGGATAAATTGCCAACTGCTGTAACTTTCAATTGATAATCTGATGTACCTGAGCAATACTATTTTACGATTGCGGGCCCCGGAGCCGGAAGATCTTGAATTACTGTATGAGTGGGAGAACATGGCGCTGTACTGGGATTCAGGCAACACCCGGCAACCCTACTCACGGTATGCGCTAAAGCAGTACATCAGCGAGTGTCATAAAGATATTTATGAAACACATCAGCTTCGACTGATGATGACAGACACAACCAGTGGTAAAACAGTCGGAACAGTCGATTTATTCGATTTTGATTTGCACCACAGCCGCATAGCGCTGGGATTGTTTGTAGCTCCGGAATATAAGAAAAAAGGATATGCCTCGGCAGCATTGCAACTTACCGAGGCATATGTATTTGATTTTTTAAAAATCAATCAGTTGTACTGTCATATCGCTGCTTCGAACACAGCCAGCATTACCATGTTTACTAACCGGAATTTTTCATCAGTGGTTTTAAAACAATGGGTCCGTTCGGAAAGTGAGTTCACCGATATCGTTCTTTTCCAGCAGTTTCGCAACGATTATTTACGACTAAAATAACCCGCTGTTTCAGGGCACAAACACTTCCAGCAAACGCACTTCCCCTCCAACTGGCACCAGCTTCACTTCCTCCACAACAGCAGGAATCAACACCGTATCGCCAGCTTCCACTAAGGTATTTTCTCCATTGTGTTCAATATTGAAACTTCCTTCGAGGCACATATACGCTTCAAAAGAATCAATGTTTCCGTAATTACGGATTAACTCTTCATTAAACCAAAGCATACTGGTAGAAAAGTATTCACTGGTAACCAGGTGAGTTAACTCATTCAAGACAGGTTTGTAGGGTGTTTTTGGATTCACCGAAGCTGAAAAATTGATTACGTCGAGCGCTTCTTCGGTATGCAATTCCCGTTCATTTCCCTGATCATCTTTCCGTTTAAAGTCGTAAATGCGATAGGTCACATCACTGCTTTGCTGAATTTCGGCTACTACTACCCCTTTACCAATTGCATGAACCAGTCCGGCAGGAATAAAGAATACATCCCCTTTAGTAACTGGCACGTGCTGAAGTAAGTCTTCAACTGTATCATTATCCAGTGCATCGAGATAGCTGTCGCGTGAACAATCATCTGTAAAACCAATTATCAATTCAGCACCCGGATCGGCATCAACAACATACCACATCTCGGTTTTACCATAGGAATTGTGCCTTTCAGCCGCCACCTCATCGCCGGGATGAACCTGAATCGAAAGATTTTCGTTGGCATCAATGAGCTTAAATAACAAAGGAAAAGAGTGACCGTGTTGATCGAACACCTTGTCACCCACCAATTCGCCCATATACACTTCGATAAGTTCGCGAAGGTTATTCCCAGCCAGAAAACCATTTGTAACTACCGACTCATCGCCTTCGTAGCCGGAAAGTTCCCAGCTTTCACCTAACTTATCACTGGCAGCGTTCTTATCGAACAGCGATTTCAACTTTGTTCCGCCCCAAATTTTATCTTTGAGAATCGGAGAAAACTTTAAAGGATACAATATTAATGATTAATGATTAATGATTAATGATAAATTATTAATGATTAGTGGGTTGGTTGGCGAGGTTTTGCTCCCAGGCCCAGGCACTACGGAGAGTTTCCTCAACTGTTTCTGTTGCTTTCCAACCGAGCACTTCATTGGCATAAGTAGGATCGGCCCATACCTTTTCGATATCGCCGGCACGACGACCTACTATTTTATAAGGCACTTTCACTTCGTTCACCTTTTCGAAGGTAGTCAAAATTTCGAGAACGGATAATCCGCGACCGGTACCAAGGTTAAAGGTCTCTACATTTGAAAGCGATTTACCTTCAAGCATCCGTTTTACTGCAATCACATGCGCTTTGGCCAAATCCACTACATGAATATAATCGCGGATACACGATCCGTCAGGAGTATCGTAATCGTCGCCAAATACCTGAAGTTGCTTACGAATGCCAATTGCCGTCTGCGTTACAAAAGGAATCAGGTTGTTGGGCACACCATTGGGCAATTCACCAATCTCGGCCGAAGCATGAGCTCCAATCGGATTAAAGTAGCGAAGGATGATGCTGTTGTAGTTGGCAGGAGCTGCACTGATGGTATCCCGAATAATTTCCTCACCAATCTGCTTGGTATTTCCATAAGGCGACATCGCAACCTTAATAGGAGCATCTTCGGTTACAGGAAGAATATCGGGCTGACCATACACCGTACACGAGGAAGAGAAAACAAAGTTTTTCACCTTGTGAATCGGCATCAGCTGAAGGATATTGATAAGCGACACCAGGTTATTGCGGTAGTACAACAGAGGCTTTTCAACCGATTCTCCTACAGCCTTACTGGCAGCAAAATGAATAATGGATTCGATATTTTCGTACTTGGCAAACATACGGTCCATGCTTACGTAATCGACACAATCGATATTTTCAAAAGGAGGACGAACGCCGGTAATCTTCTCAATACCATCCAACACATTTACGTTGGAATTCGACAGGTTGTCGACAATCACAACCTCAAAACCTTCCTTAATAAGTTCAACTACTGTGTGTGAACCAATGTATCCGGTACCTCCGGTAACTAAAACTTTCGACATAGAATTACGCTTTATACAGTTGAGCAGGATAAACACCCTTGCGAACCAGTTCATTAATTTTCAATACCACCTGCGGGCGGTCTTCAGCATAGGTAACACCAAACCATTTCGAATTGGTATCGAGCACTTTACATTTCGCTTTACCACCAACAATCAGTTCATTAACTGCCAGTGGAATGTAATATTCAGATTTCAATTCCTGTCCGCGTTCGGCAAGAAACTGTTTGAAGATTTCTTCTGAATACTCAAAATAATCGGGAGTAAAGCCCCACATATTCATTGATACCGGAGTATTAGCAGGGATCGAAACTTCTTCTCCTTTTTCATCCAGATAGATAATATCGCCCGATTTTTCCTCAATATGGGTACGTTCCACCACATTTTGCAGGTAATTATTTTCATCCACCACACAGATACCACGGCTCACCGAACCACTTTCCGACAAGGTATTGCCCACATGATAGCCTACCATACAGTATTCATTTTTCTTTCCTTCCACACTCCGGAGAAAATCGCCCAGCACCTGAAAGGATTCCTGTCCGTAATAATCATCGGCATTAATCACTGCAAAAGGTTCGCGGATTACATTTTTACCCATCAGCACAGCATGATTGGTACCCCATGGTTTTTCACGGGCCGGATTAAAAGTATACCCTTCAGGAATATTATTCAAATCCTGAAAAACAATCTCCACATCAATCAGATCGCGGTATTTATTAACAACTACCTGCCGGAAATCCTGTTCGAATGTTTCACGGATAACAAATACGACCTTTCCGAAACCAGCACGAATAGCGTCGTAAATCGAATAATCCATAATGGTTTCACCACTTGGGCCCAGCCCGTCGAGCTGTTTCAGACCACCGTAACGACTGCCCATTCCGGCTGCAAGTACAAATAAAGTTGGCTTCATTTTCTTTGTTTTAGATTTGAGCTGCAAAAGTACTCATTTTTTTCGAATCATTACAACGAGAAGTCACCTTGAAAGGTTAAATCAACCCGTGGGTGCACACAGACCAAAATAATTTCAGTTTTTCTTTATGATACTTTGGTAGCTTTGAAAAAGTGTTTATCTTTGCAGTCCCAAAAAACAATGACTTCGTAGCTCAGTTGGTAGAGCAACAGACTCTTAATCTGTGGGTCGTGGGTTCGACCCCCACCGGGGTCACTTTTAATGATTAAACGTTTATTTTAGCTTTTTCACCAGCTCAATAAATTCCTTTCGGTAGCCGTGCGGGTCGTAGGTCGTGGCATTTGTTGCCAGACTTAGAACCAGGCTTTTGTTCGCAGTCCCCTTGTATTCCGATTCTTTCATCAAGAGGCCAAATGCGGCAACGGATGAGGCAAAACGCATGTTTTCAGATACGGCAATTTTAGAAGATGGATCGGCAGTAATGGTGTGAGCCAGCAGGCGGCTGTTCGAATCGCCGGGCTTTTTGTAGCGCAGGTCGAACTGAGCAAAGGTGTTGAGTCCGGTAGTTCGTAATTTAACTTCGTAAAGTGCGGTAATCGTTTGCCCCACTCCTATTTCACCGGCATCCACGGTATCGTTTTCGAAATCATCTTCGTTCAGACTTCTGTTTTCATAGCCAATCAGGCGGTAGTTCTTCACCGTTTGCTGGTTGAAAGTCACCTGTAGTTTCACATCCTTAGCAATGGTGTAAAAACGTTCCACTTCGTGGGTAAATACCTTTTTAATCTGATCAGCATTATCGATATATTCATAATTGCCGTTTCCTTTATTGGCAATTTGCTCCATCATGTGATCGTTGAGATTACCCCCACCCACACCAAGCACAGTGAGGTAAACTCCACTTTCGCGCTTTTCTTCAATCAGTTCAATCAATTCCTCCGTAGATGAAGGCCCCACATTGAAATCACCATCGGTTCCCAGAATCACCCTATTGTTACCTCCTTCAACAAAGTGTTCCATCGCAATTTCGTATGCGGTGGTAATCCCTTCGGCACCAGCAGTGGAACCGCCAGCTGAAAGTTTATCGATGGCAGCGATAATCTTCTTTTTTTCTGTTGCCGGAGTCGATTGCAGCAACACCCCGGCACTTCCGGCATAGGTTACAATAGCGATGCGATCCTGCGGACGGAGATTGTTGGTAAGCGTTTTGAAACCACTTTTCAGAACCCCCAGTTTGTCCGGCGAGTCCATCGATCCGGAAACATCAATCAGAAACACATAATTCGAATTGGGAAGTTCGGAAAGCGGGACTGTTTTCCCTTTAACTCCCAATCGTAATAGGTAATGTTCATTATTCCACGGACAGGCAGCCACTTCAGAAACCAGGGCCACATTTTCTCCTGCCTGAGGTTCGGGATAGTCGTAGGTAAAGTAGTTCAGGTATTCCTCGATACGAACCGAAGCTTTGGGGGGCAGCTGACCAAGATTCATAAAGCGCCGCATATTGGCATAGGAAGCGCCATCGGCATCGACCGAAAAAGTGGAAACAGGCTGTTCGGACACTTCTACAAAAGGATTTTCAGCATAGTCCTTGTACTTTTCGCCGCCCGAAAATTCGGCTAAACCATCGTAATCGTAGTAACCATTTGGCCCGGAGTAATCATCCTGGCAACCAGAAATCATCAGTGTAAAAATAAAGCAAGCGACAGCTGTTAGTTGAGTTTTCATTGGATCTTTATATTTTAAGATTTTACAAAATTAACTCACAGATGCCGTTTGCTTAAGAAATGTTGCCTTAAATAACTGTTTTATCAATTTATTTTACAGAATGTTTCAGCTTACTCCACTATCGACAACCGATAGCCAAAGGTATACTCTTTATTTGCATAGCGGTATCTAGCCAAAGGCAGATGCCCCCAGGAATTGGTCCCCCCGATGCCACGCTGAAACAAGTCCAGATTAAGTACTACTTCCTTACGTGGATAGAGGTCGTTGAGGTGCTGCTGCTTCTTGGTAAAACCAGGATCGAAGTCTTCTGAAGCATAGTGAAGTGCGGTGACTTCCATTGGTTGCAATCCTTCTACTTTGAGACCAAAGCCACTGTTGTCGGTCAGGGTGAGCCAGCGCAAGTCGGTTTTGTTGCCATTTTCCTGCGGACGGTTATAACGAACGTATTGGTCTTTTACCTTACTTTCGTAAATACCGAGCAATGCTGCATCCTTGCGGTCGACATAGTTTTCAACCGGACCACGACCGTAATAGCGGTAGTTATCGAATACAACAGGCAGGATCAGCACATTTCCAAATCTAGGAATCTCTTTAAGCTCCGGGTTTTGAGGTGTATAATTCACTTTTACATCTATCGATCCATCTCCATATACTACATAGGTTTGGGTGTAATCGGCTGCTACATCTGTCAGACGGAACTGGTAGATCACTGTGACGGAATTCACACATTCCTGAATCTTCACTTCTTTCAGGATTCGGTTGTAACCGGCAGCCCGCCAAACGTTGAGTTTCCGTTGTATTTGTGCACCAAAATCATTGTCGATAGGAGCCCGCCAGAAATTGGGTTGTAAATTACTCTTCAGCAGCTCCTTACCGTTTTTGCTGTAACTTTCCAGTCCGGTTTTATCACTCTGACCCGGAGCTTTTGAAGTATTAAAAACAACTTTTATGCTTCCGGCAGTCACCTCCACTTTATTGGGTTTTTGAGTGAAAACAGGCTTTTTAATGGATGCCTGAGCTTCAGTTGAAGATGGTTTACCTTTACCATCCGATGATTCAATGGCTTTTCCTCCCGGGAAGTTACCCTGAGTGATGCCGGTGCTGATATCTTCCCGGCCCGTGATTGCTAATCCTGAATTAGTAAAATACCGGTTCCCAACCAGTGCCATCTGCTCATAGGCAAGCACATGTCCCGATGGTACCAAATCAGTGCTCTTAACCGTACGGGCATA
>JANJXE010000548.1 GCA_024709185.1 Paludibacter sp. | reverse complement strand
AAACTACGGATAAAGAAGGAAATACTGCTTTGTACTGGGCTAGTCGCTACAAACGGAAAAACACAACCGACCTGTTGCTGGCTAAAGGAGCTAATCCTTCAAAGCAGTACGATAAAAGCAAGGATAAATCGAACGTAAAAGCCGGCATTGTAGGCACCTGGACCAACAGCTCTAAGTACCGGGATTACGAAAACACCCTGAAGGTTGTTTATATTACCGTTGTCAACAAAGTTGTTTTTAATGCCGACTGGACTTACAAAAAAGAAATGATAGCCAACGGGAAGGTAGTTCCCGATGGTGGTGGATACAATACGTATGAGCTACGCGATGGAAAGATATGGCTGTTCAATGCAATGGGCACAAACTCAGTACTGGAATACCGTTTCGAAGGCCCAACCTTAGTCCTCAACGGCGAAAAATATACGAAAAAGACGAAATAAAAAAAACTGAAAACGGTAGTTTTTTACCGATTTCAGTTGTGTATGCTTTTAAATCCTGAGTTTATACTTAACGCTGATTCAATTCAATTTTCAGTGTGGTATTTTCTGAAAGATTAACCGTCATCACTTTTTCTTCGTAGGAAATCATGCTGATTTTCAATTCGCAGTTTCCTGTTGCACCAGCCGGGATTGTGAAATTACCATCGAGGTCGGTATATACCTTTTTACCATTGATGAGAACCGATGCGCCAGCCAGCGATTCACGGGTCGATTTGTCGAACACCATACCTTTTACTTCCTGAAAGGTGGTTATAACCGCTGCTTCAGTTTTAGCAGCAGGTGATGCTTCTCGTGCCAAAACGCTAACATTTACAATAAATACCGAAAGCAGAGCTATTAATGTTACCTTTTTCATTTTTTTCATTTTTTAATCTAATGCAAAGGTAAGGGGCAGATATTACAATGATGTTACCGTACTGCTACAATGAAATGAAAAAAGGAACTCAGTATTTTTTTTCCGACAGCAACTTCCCTTTTTCGTCCCACATATACCATGTACCGGATTTTTTACCGTTTGAATATTGCATTTCATAGCGCATAACTCCCGTATCGTCCCACACCCGCCAGGTACCGTGTTTTTTGTTATTG
>JANJXE010000075.1 GCA_024709185.1 Paludibacter sp. | reverse complement strand
TCTATTCCCAGTTCGGGATCTTCAATTTCATCAATTCGTTCACGACCAACCTGTGCCAGCCACATTTTAAAAGGTTCGGCTTTGGGCGATGGGATACTTTGTATTAAGCGGAAAAGCTGTTCGGTATCGGCAACATCGGTTTCGCGCATTTTGCCATCTTCGGCAAGCAATTTCAACCGGTTACAATTTGTAACCGATTCATTGCCTTCCTTTATTAATCGGCTTTTCATTACTTTCCAGTAATTCCTTGCACCTTGGTGTGTAGGTTGTTCGGTTAAGATGGAAATAATATCTACAATGGAAAAATACCATTTATCATCTTTTTCGCTCCATACAGAGCGAATTTCTTTTTGTTCAAACAGTTTTATGGCGGTTTCTTTGGTCATGAACAGATGTTTCATTTCAATGTATTGTTAGAACAGCGTCATCTGACCGGTAATTTCATCGATTAACTTTCGGTGGTCGATTTCCTCTTCTTCATCTTCTGGCGCAGCTGATTCAACTGCAGGAGACGGAGTTGCAGGTTTCGGATCGTTTCCGCCGCCGTTGTCATCGTCCTCCTCCGGGTCGGTGTCATTTCCTTCATCGTTTCCTTCAATCGGGTCTGCTTCTTCTTCAGGCTCGGGTTTATTAAACCTCAGGGGCTCCAGCTCGGTAATTGTACTCACCTCAAAGGTAGTCAAACGCTTACCTCTCGCTTTGAAGCTTTTCACTCCGATAAACTCTTCGGCATCCACTTCCAGTGCTTCCCGGTAGGTGTCGTTGCCGCCGAACCGAACTTCGAAGCGCGGATAATCCTTATCGGAAATAGCGATCAGCTTCGATTCGGGATGTTCACCCAGCACATTTTGTAACTTCTGTGAAGCTTCGAGCTGGAAACGCTTCAGGTAATAGAACTGCTGCTCGGCATCGTACAAGGCCACCGTCCATACCTTGTTGGAATCGAACTTCTCGAATACTACAATGTCTTTCTCGTAGTGATTGGTAAGTTCAAAATTGGTGGTGCAATAGTCACCGTTGCCATACATCACCAGAATGAGGTCGTCGCTCTGGAACTCACCGAGGTAGGTGCCGCGGTTATCGTAGTTAAGGCGCAACACATCGCGGTCGAACCACACCTGGCGGCCACCGAGGGTTGATCCTCCCTTTTGCTTCAATGCAATCTTGTGAATATCGTTTTTCGTAAGGATATTTCCCATCGACTGCCGTCCCTTGATGGCAATATCGCTGAAATCCTTTTCGAAAATAAGCTTGGTAATACGGGGTTTGGGTTTCAGGGTAACACGTATCACTTCGGCTTCGGCATTGGGATTGGAGGTGAAATACACGATTTTGGAGCCGGCTTTGCCCTGGGTAACGTCATATTCCTTGTCGCGGGTTATACCATTCACCGCAAAGCGCTTGATGTAATAGGGACCGAGTTTACCATCGCGGTACACCACATTGTAAACGGTGCGTTTGTCATTCTTCCGGAACACATCGAGGTGCAGGATGTTTTTCCCCACAAAGAGTTTATCAGCAACTTTCACCACCTTGTATTTTCCATCGCGGAAGAAAATGATGACATCGTCCATATCGGAACAGTTGCACACAAACTCGTCCTTTTTCAGTGCTGTGCCGATAAAACCTTCCTCGTAGTTCACATACAACTTCTCGTTGGCTTCCACCACTTTCGTAGCTACAATGGTTTCGAAATTGCGAATCTCGGTACGGCGTGGATAGTCTTTACCATACCTCTCCTTCAGACCCTTGTACCAGTTAATCGTAAAATCGATCATGTGACCGAGGTGAAATTCGATTTCCTCCATTTTTTTCTGAAGCGAAATCAGGGTATCGTTGGCCTTATCAGAATCGAACTTCGTGATACGCATCATCTTAATTTCGAGCAACTTCAGAATATCCTCGCGCACCACTTCCCGGATAAAATCCTTTTTGAAAGGCTCGAGACGGCTGTCCACAAAGGCAACCACTTCATCCTGCGACGTACTGTCCTCGAATTTCTTATCTTTATAAATGCGGTTTTCGATGAAAATCTTTTCAAGCGAAACATAGAAATACTGTTCACGCAGCTCGTTCAGCTGGATGCGTAATTCGAGTTCCAGCAGGTCTTTGGTATGATCGCAACTCACACGAAGCATGTCGCTCACCCGCATAAACCGGGGCTTCTTGTTGTGAATTACACAACAGTTGGGCGAAATACTCAGCTCGCAATCGGTAAACGCATACAGCGCATCTATCGTTTTGTCGGACGAAACGCCGGCCTGCAAATGCACCAGAATCTCCACATTGGCCGAGGTATTATCATCCACCTTGCGGATTTTAATCTTTCCTTTCTCGGCTGCCTTCAGGATGGAATCGATGAGCTTGGAAGTATTCGAACTAAACGGAATCTCGGTAATGGCAAGGGTTTTATTGTCCACCTTGCTTATTTTAGCACGCACCTTTACTACCCCACCCCGTTCGCCATCGTTGTAACGACTCACATCGATGGAACCGCCGGTCTGAAAATCGGGATACAGCACAAAATCCTCCTCCTTCAAATGAGCGATGCATGCATCGAGCAGTTCGTTGAAATTGTGCGGAAGAATTTTGGAGTTAAGACCTACGGCAATACCTTCGACACCCTGCGCGAGCAGCAGCGGAAATTTCACCGGAAGAGCAATGGGCTCCTTGTTACGACCATCGTAGGAGAGTTTCCACTCGGTTGTTTTCGGATTGAAAACCGTTTCGAGCGCAAATTTCGAAAGGCGGGCTTCGATATAACGGGGAGCGGCCGCACCATCGCCGGTGAGGATATTACCCCAGTTTCCCTGGCAGTCGATAAGCAGATCCTTCTGACCCAGCTGCACCAGCGCATCGCCAATCGACGCATCGCCGTGCGGGTGAAACTGCATGGTATGCCCCACGATATTGGCCACCTTGTTGTAGCGGCCGTCGTCGAGTCGTTTCATGGAATGCAGGATGCGACGCTGCACCGGCTTCAGGCCATCGTAAATCTCAGGCACAGCACGTTCGAGAATCACATACGAAGCATAGTCCAGAAACCAGTTCTGGTACATGCCCGTGAGGTGATACTTGGTATGTTCGTCCGCAATTTTCGGAACTTTATAGTTCGAGCGACCCGGACTATCCTTCTCCTCTTCGTCTTCCGGGAGGCTCACTTCATCCTCTATTATTTCATCGGTACTCATGCGATTGCCTTCATTTTTGATTTTTCAACCTGCAAAAGTAACAAAAAAAGAAAAAAAAGCCGTATTTTTGCGCCTTTAATTTATGAACAGTTGAATATGGCTTCACAGGAAGATGTTTTTAAGAAATTGATTGCGCATTGTAAGGAATACGGCTTCGTTTTTCCCTCGAGTGAAATTTACGATGGTATTGGCGCGGTGTACGACTACGGACAAAACGGAGTTGAGTTAAAAAACAACATCAAGAAATACTGGTGGGACAGTATGGTATTGCTCAACGACAATGTAGTCGGGATCGATGCCGCTATTTTTATGCACCCCACCACCTGGAAAGCTTCGGGGCATGTGGATGCGTTTAACGACCCGCTCATCGACAACAAGGACAGCAAGAAACGCTACCGTGCCGATGTACTGATCGAAGAATTACTAGCTAAGTACGACGAGAAAATCCAGAAGGAAGTGGAGAAAGCCGCCAAACGTTTTGGCGATAGCTTCGATGAAGCGGTATTTCGTTCGACCAACGAGCGTGTGCTCGAAAACCAGGCCAAGCGCGACGAGATACACGGCCGTTTTGTAAAAGCATTGAACGATTCCGATCTGGCTGAACTAAAAGCCATTATCGAGGATTACGAAGTGGTGTGTCCCATCAGCGGCACCCGCAACTGGACCGATGTGCGCCAGTTCAACCTGATGTTCTCCACCGAAATGGGATCGACCGCCGACGGTGCGATGAAGATTTACCTGCGTCCTGAAACCGCACAGGGTATTTTCGTAAATTACCTGAATGTGCAGAAAACCGGCCGCATGAAAATTCCGTTTGGGATAGCCCAGATTGGAAAGGCCTTCCGCAACGAGATTGTAGCCCGTCAGTTTATCTTCCGCATGCGCGAATTCGAGCAGATGGAGATGCAGTTTTTCGTACGTCCCGGCGAAGAAATGAAATGGTTTGAATACTGGAAGGAATGGCGACTGCGCTGGCACAAGGCCCTGGGACTGGGCGATCACAAGTACCGCTACCACGACCACGATAAACTGGCCCATTATGCCAATGCTGCAACCGATATCGAGTTCGAGATGCCTTTCGGCTTCAAGGAAGTAGAAGGAATCCATTCGCGCACCGATTTCGATTTGGGCAGTCATGAAAAATACTCGGGAAAGAACATCAAGTACTTCGACCCTGAGTTGAACCAGTCCTACACCCCGTACGTGGTGGAAACCTCGATTGGAGTGGACCGCACCTTCCTGTCGATTATGGCTGCTTCGTACCAGGAAGAGCAACTTGAAGGAGGCGACAGCCGCGTGGTATTGAAACTTCCACCCGTGTTGGCCCCTGTAAAAGCCGCCATCCTGCCATTAGTAAAGAAGGACGGTCTGGCCGAGAAAGCCCGCGAGATAATGAACGACCTGAAGTTCGACTTCAAGTGTGTGTACGACGAAAAAGACTCCATCGGCAAGCGCTACCGCCGCCAGGATGCCGTAGGCACACCGTTCTGCATCACTGTGGATCATCAGACACTGGAAGATAACACGGTTACTGTTCGGTACCGGGATACGATGGTACAGGAACGCGTGGCCGCATCGGCGCTGAGTGGAATAATTGGCGGACAGGTGAATATGAAGAACCTGTTTAAGAAGATAGTGGAGTAAAAAAATAGAAATATTAGCGATAAAGGCTGTTCCGAAAGGGGCAGCCTTTTTGTTGAGCACAAACTACCTTACAGCAAACTTCGAAATACTGTTCCGATTTCCGGAAACTTTCCCGATCCTTTAATGAATGGGCGGTGAGACCTGACAGCATAAAGCTAATGGAGTCACTAAAAAAAGACGATGTGCAGGCTGCTGCAGTAGCGACGGCAGTTTGAAACCCGCCGCCCGGAGGAGCAAAAACCGAAATAGCAAAAACCCGAAGCAGCTAATCCCGAAGGAACAAAAACCCCGGAGTTGCCCAAAAAGCGACAAAAAAACCTAGCTGAATATCGCTGGCTTCGGTGGCAATGTCTTAAATACCCTGAACAGCAAATTGCTTTCCGGCGCCAAAATCACCCAGGCCGTAATCAAGATCAACAGCATATCGGTCGAAAAGGATACATGCTGCTGGTACCACATCTCTACTTCACCCTTGTACGGTGCAATATGATCGTGGTAAAACTGATGCTTGTCGCCGGGTGCCTCCGAAATCCACTTCTCTTCGTCGCGGAAAATGATAGAACCCACACCCGTTATCCCCGGAGGGGTATTATAAATTGAAGCCTGCACCTCTGAGGGAAAGGTATCAAAATCGACCTTCAGCTGCGGACGCGCACCCACAAACGACATCGTGCCCAGCAACACATTCACTAACTGCGGAAACTCGTTAATTTTTGTCTTGCGCAGAAAACGACCGAAAGGCAACACCCGCGGATCGTTGCGAACGGTGAGACTACCCGTGCCCATGTTCACTGAATTCTTAACCATGGTGGCAAACTTCCATATCTTAAACGGCACATTCTTATGCCCGACACGGTTTTGCAGGTAAAACACTTCGCGCTCACCGGTGAGCAGCAGTATAATCATTACAGGGATAAACAAAGGCAACAATACAGTAATGGCGATTAAGGCCAGGATAACATCGACGATGCGTTTAAAAAAAGCAATGTACATAGATAGCTTGGGTTTACATTTTTGAGTCTAATCCTTTTCCGGTCTCTATATGTTCGAAATTGGGCAAATATACACGTAAAATTTCAACAATCCGCGCTTTTGTCACCTCTTTTGACTCAAAAAGTGCATGAAGCTGATCAAATATCGCATCTATTTCAGTGAGATTACGTTTTTTGGAATTCTTCACCACGCCCAGGTTTATAAAGCTGGTTTCGTCCTTCACTTCATCGTCGGTAAAAAACTCTTCGTAGCTTTTTTCGCCGGAAGTATCGCTGCCAAAGAATACGATGGGCCAGGAAGAAGGATTATCACCTAAAGAAAGCGCACGGGCACGGGCTTCGTCGTCGGTTGTACAGATATCAGCTTCTAATCCCAATTCGCGAAGCAGGTCGAGCGCCATGGTGTCGAAGGGAATCATATCGCGCTCCTCATCGAGTTTGGGATAGAAAATGTCGCCCGACTCGCCCATGATGGAGGCCATGAGACAGAGCTCGCCCGACTCCTGCGGCGAGACGAAAAAGCGACGGATGCCCAGCGGGCACGACCAGGGTTGGCGTTTGTTGAGTCGGTCGAGGAAGCCGATGGGCAGACTGCCGTTGGAGAAGGCCACATTGGCAAAGCGGGCCGTCTTGATGGGCAGCCGATCGGCATAGGCCATGATAAGCTCTTCCATCAGCTTCTTGCTGGCCCCCATGATGTTCACCGGGTTAGCAGCCTTGTCGGTAGAGACGCAGAAGAAATGCTCGGGCGGAAATTCGAGCAGCAATTCGAGCAACTTGCGCGCCCGCAGCACATTGTTTTCCACCATGGCTTCGATGGAGTAAATATCTTTCTCGCTGCGCACGTGCTTGTGGGCAGCAAAGTTGGCCACAATGCCAAACGGACCGTGGTGACGGAAAATCTTTTCGAACACCCGGTCGCCAAAGTTCACCGGATAAGTCACAAAGTCGTCGGGAATGTTGTATTCGGTAGAACTGCGCAGGTCGCGCACCAGCTCTGTGAGGCCGTTCTCGTTGGTATCCACCACCACCAGTTTGGCAATATTGAACTTCAGGATGGCCTTGATGTACGACGAGCCAATGGTTCCGGCACCGCCAATCACCAATACCTTCCGGCCGTTGATGCGCTGGCTGAGTTCGTCGTGGTAGCGGGCAAAATCCGCTGCAAGCAAACTTTCATTTCTTTTTGTAACGCAGTTACTTATAAACTTTTCGAGGTTGAAGGAAAGCATGAATTAGTAATGTTTAATGATTAATGATAAATTATTAATGGGTGGGGGTTTGCAGATGCTATGCGTTTTAACTGTTTTTTCTGTAGTTTGGAACAATCGCACTCGAGGGAATGTTCACTACGCGGTCGGCAAACCAGATGGAATTTTCGAGGCTGTCGGTTTGGCAGTGGGCAAACATGGGCAGACGGTTCATGAGCTCCCAGATGGGGCGCGTCATCACACCCTGCTTGTTGGTAGCTTCGAGCAGGGCATCGCGGTCGGTGCGGTCGGCGGCAATGAGCACGTTGAGCCAGTAGTTGGAAACGCAATCGGCAGGCGCGGTGAAGAACGTCCAGTTACTGTTGCGGAAAAAGGCTTCGTACTGCTCAGCAAGTGTACGCTTCAGGGACAGAATTGTGGGCAGACTCTCGAGCTGGGCACATCCCAGGGCAGCATTGATATTGGTGAGACGGTAGTTGTAGCCAATGCGGTCGTGGTTGAACTCCCAGGCATGGGGTATCTTGGCCTGCGTGGTGATGTGCTTGGCCTCACGGGCTAAGTCTTCGTCGTTGGTGAGGATCATGCCTCCCCCACCCGTGGTGATCACCTTGTTGCCATTAAAGCTCAGCACGCCAAACTTCCCGAAAGTGCCGGTGTGCTTACCTTTGTAATAGCTGCCGATGCTCTCGGCGGCGTCTTCCACCAGCGGGATGTTCCATTGCTCCAACACCTCCATCAGCTCGTCGAGGTGCACCGGATGGCCGAAGGTATGCATGGGCACGCAGGCGGCAATGCGGCGGCCGGTGGTGCGGTTGAAAGGCTGGCCATCGCGCAGTTCGGCATTAGCAGTGAGCCACGAAGCCACTGCAGCGGGCGAAAGGCCCATCGTATCTTTATCCACATCGAGAAACACCGGATGGGCACCCGTATAGCTAATCGCATTGGCAGTGGCGATAAAGGTGAGGGCCTGGGTGAGCACTTCATCGTCGCGCTGCACGCCCGACAGCTGCAGGGCAATGTGCAGGGCGGCCGTACCATTCACTGCTGCCACGGCGTACTTCGCACCGGTGTAGTCGGCACACATCCGCTCGAAGCGCGTCACAAATTCGCCGACGCTCGACACGAAATTGGTGTCGATGCATTCGTTGAGGTATTTCTTCTCGTTCCCGATGAAACGGGGATCGTGAAGGGGAATAAAGGCAGTGGGCTCGTTGAATTGGGAGCGTATATAACTGCAAAGTTCATCAACGTGTATCATTTTGGTAGTTTTGTAGTTGGTAGTAAAAATTGAAGTAAGAATTCTTTTAATGCCTGAAGATTTTCACTTTCAAGATTCCATATATCTGAACGTTCAAATAGGAAATCATCACGTTTTACTTTATTTCGTTTTTTAAAACGCTTTTCTTCATCCTCACCTTTCGGCATAACGGCAACATAGGAATACATTTTTTCTTTGTTACCGGGCAGATTGTATCCCTTACTTTTTGCGGAGATACAACCCTGATAGGCATGAAAACAGTTGATGACAGATCGATGGTCTTCTACAATAATACTTTCGAGCAAGGTTTCGTAATCTCCATCGTGGTGGTTATCGGGAAATAAAAACATCCCGAATTCCAACTTATTCTTTGTTTTCGTTTCTTCCAGATAACTACGTCTTGCTTTGCACCCTCCATATTGCTTTGACACATCGTCGGCATCAAATATTACCAAATTTACACCTCCATAGGCGATGGTCTTTTCAAAATTAGGTTTTGCAAGGTGAAGCGACGTAAAACCTCCTGCCTCAAAAATATTGATGCGCGAAATGTTCTCTCCGGGTTTTTCAATACTTTTTGTTATTCGCACCTCCTCCTCAGTAAGTCCAGGTAGAATGTGAAGTATTAATTTTTGTAAAAACAGACTTTCGTTTCCTTCAACAAAGATGGTAATGTACATAGTTAGCGGATTTCATGTTCCATTTCAATAGCATAGCTAAACTCTGGAAAACTATAGTTGTAAGCAATCAGGTTATCGTCGTTGGATTGTTCCAGCTTGATACATCGTATTTCGTTTTGTATTTCAACTGATAACTTTGCAGCAGTATCGTTGAGTGTTTTGAGCGAGTCGATATTATGAGTGGTTGCAAAAAACTGAACATTATATCGGTGTGCCATTTCAATAATCGATGACCAGATTGTAGGCAAGGATGAATAGTGTATCCCATTGTCGAATTCATCCACCAATAAAATACCGTTTTTACACTTATACAAATTTGAGATGATCGTGATGGTTCTTCGTACTCCATCGCCCAAAATCTCAACTGGCATAAGCTTTTCAAACCCGATATCCACAAATACTCTTTCTTTAAGTATAGCAATGTCCACTATACGGCTATCAATAAGTTGCAATGCCTGAACTATAACTGACACCTCTTTTCTCTCAATTATTTCTTCAATTAACGACACCTCAATTTGCAAGGATGCTTTTGAACTAATATATACCACTTCAAAATCTAACTCCGGTGTTTGAAGTGACTTGATTGTTGCTCTTAGCATTTTGTCTTTCAGTGGAGCTTCCTCAATAATTTTAGCTACATAACTGACAGTATCTGTTACATTAGAAATTGTATTCTTAACAGCTAAGCCCTCAATGTATTGCTCTACACCAAGTTGAGAAATAGCATCAGCTT
>JANJXE010000424.1 GCA_024709185.1 Paludibacter sp. | reverse complement strand
CCCTATCCGGCAGATGGATTTTTCGGCTCCGGCAACTTCAACCGCTTTGATGGCATTTTAGCGATGTACCACGACCAGGGACTGATTCCCTTTAAAACCATCTCGATGGATCAGGGTGTGAATTTTACGGCAGGACTACCTGTTATACGTACATCTCCCGCCCATGGAACAGCATACGATATTGCCGGAAAAAATATTGCTTCTGAAGAATCATTCCGTCAGGCTTTGTTTATGGCCTATGACATTATCAACAACAGAGCCATTCACCGTGAAATATCGGCGAATCCATTAAAAGTAGAGGAAAAAAGGGCATCAAGGATTGCGTAATCAATACGCCGATTCAAATTGTCGGAGGAAACGAACATCGTTTTCAGAAAACAATCGCAGATCCTTTACCTGGTATTTAAGGTTGGTAATACGCTCAACGCCCATTCCAAAGGCATATCCGCTGTACACTTTTGAATCTATACCACAGTTCTCCAATACATTGGGATCCACCATTCCGCAACCCAGAATTTCAACCCATCCTGTGTGTTTACAAAATGGACATCCCTTTCCTCCACAGAGATTACAGGAAATATCCATCTCGGCACTGGGCTCTGTAAACGGAAAATACGACGGACGCAGTCGAATTTGTGTAGAAGGACCAAACATTTCCTGAGCAAAATACATCAGGGCCTGTTTCAGGTCAGCAAACGACACATCCTTATCGATGTATAAACCTTCCACCTGATGAAAGAAACAATGCGCCCGGTACGAAATGGCTTCGTTGCGGTACACTCTTCCGGGAAACACCATTCTGAGAGGAGGTTTTTGAACCGACATGATGCGCGATTGAACCGATGAGGTATGTGTACGCAGCACTACATCAGGGTTTTGTTCTATGAAGAAAGTATCCTGCATATCCCGGGCCGGATGCTCCGGTGGAAAATTCAAAGCACCAAACACATGCCAGTCATCTTCTATTTCAGGTCCTTCAGCAATAGTGAAACCTATTCGGGAAAAAATATCGATAATTTCATTCTTCACAAGGCTGAGCGGATGACGTGTACCCAACATTATAGGTTCAGCAGTACGGGTTAAATCCAACATCTCGCTTTGTTCGGCAGAAGCAACAAGTTCGTCCTTCAGACTGGTTAGTTTATCCTGAGCTCTGGTTTTCAATTCGTTCAACAGCTGGCCTACTTCGCGTTTCAATTCGTTGGGCACTTCCCTGAAATCATTAAACAGTACCGAAACTTCACCCTTTTTACTCAGGTATTTCACCCGTAGTGCTTCCAGTTCAACACTGCTGGCTGCTTTCAATCCATCAATTTCGGCAAGCAATGCCTGAATTTTATCTTTCATCTTATTCAAATTCAATATGAGCCTGCAAAATTACAATTTTTTTCCAAAAAACGGGCGAATTACTTTTTTTTAAACCAACAAAGCCATATATCAAAAAATAAAGCTATTTTTGTGGTACAGAAACTCTGACAATATCCTATGAACATACCTCAGGTCCTTGAATTTATCGGCGAACTGGTTCAAAACAACAACCGCGAGTGGTTTGCTGAGAATAAAGATCGATACGACACTAGCCGTCGTTATTTTGAGATGATCAGCACGGAACTGATCCGTGAAATTGTGAAATTTGATCCCGACCTTGCACATGTAGAAGCTAAGGACTGTATCTTCAGAATTTACCGCGACACCCGTTTTTCACACGATAAAACGCCTTACAAAAATCATTTTGGTGTTTTCATAGCCGCTAATGGAGGGCGAAAAAGTGTACGTGGCGGGTACTATCTTCACCTCGAACCAGGCAAAAGTTTTGTTGCCACAGGTGTTTGGTGTCCACCTCCGCCATTATTAAAAGCTCTTCGGCAATGCGTATACGATAATTATGACGAATTGAACGAAATAATTTCCAATCCTGTGTTTACAAAATGGTTTCGGGGTTTTTACGATGAGGACAAACTAAAAACTGTTCCGCGGGGTTTTCCGTCCGATTTTCCGGGAGCAGAATTAGTAAAGCTGAAACACTATATGGTGGAATTTACTCTTCCCGGGGAAATTTTGAATAGCAGCAGTTTTGTTAAAGAAGTAGCCGGGATTTTTAAAGCAGCCTATCCCTTGAACAAATTCCTCAACTATACCGTTGATGAAACTAAACTCTGATAAACAGTAAATTCAAAATAAACACCGATTATGATTGTAGATGATCTAAAAAACGGCATGAAGTACAGTTCGCTGAACCCGCGGTTTGCAAAAGCTTTCGAATTTCTCAACAACGAAAATTTAGAAGCGCTGCCTTTGGGGAAAGTGGTACTCGATGGAGATGATATGTGGGCAAATGTGGTTGAAATAAAAGGAAATACTGCTGAAACAGCCATTATGGAAGTTCACCGCAATTTTATCGACATACAGGTCCCGGTAAGTAAAACAGAACGTTTCGGATGGAAAGCTCTTGATAAACTAACTGAACCTAAAGAAGCATACAATGCTGACAAGGATTGTGCATTTTTTGCAGATGAAGCTTCCCTGTTTCTGGATTTAAAACCCTTTGAGTTTGCAGTTTTCTTTCCGGAGGATGGACACCAGCCGGGAATTGTGGAAGGTCCGCATAAAAAAATAATTATTAAGGTCCGTGTCTGACACCCCAATTCATATGGAAATTCTACCCATCATAAAATCAGATCCGTACCTGGAGCCCTATGCAGCAGCTATCTACGGCAGGTACGAGTACTTCAGGGAAACCGAACGTAAACTTCTGAAAGAGAATGGATCACTTTCAGATTTTGCTTCAGGCTATCTCTATTTCGGATTACACCGTCTGACAGATGGATGGGTTTTCCGTGAATGGGCTCCCAATGCTACAGCAATCTACCTGATTGGCGACTTCAATAATTGGACAAAACACTCTGATTATCAGCTCAAAAAACTACAGAACGGGATCTGGGAGTTGAAACTTCCCGACTATGCGCTAGCACACACACAACTTTACAAACTACTTGTGGAATGGGAAGGCGGAAGCGGTGAACGGATTCCGGCCTGGACACGTCGCGTGGTTCAGGACGACGAAACAAAAATCTTTAGTGCTCAGGTTTGGCAACCCATAAAACCCTATTCGTTTAAACACAAGGTATTTAAACCTACAACAGATCCTCTGCTGATCTACGAATGCCATATCGGAATGTCGGGGAGCGAAGAAAAAGTTTCGACCTATAACGAGTTCCGGCTCAACATACTTCCCCGTATCATCCGTGCTGGTTACAACTGTATACAGATTATGGCCATACAGGAACATCCATATTATGGTTCGTTTGGATACCACGTCTCAAACTTTTTCGCAGCATCGTCGCGCTTTGGTACACCCGAAGAGCTGAAACAGCTCATTGATGAAGCGCATGATCAGGGAATTGCAGTGATCATGGACATTGTACATTCTCATGCAGTAAAAAATGAAGTGGAAGGCCTTGGACGCTTCGATGGCACACCTTATCAGTATTTTCACGGAGGTGCCCGTCGCGAACATCCGGCATGGGATTCGCTTTGTTTCGATTACGCAAAGCCTGCTGTTGTCCACTTCCTGCTTTCCAATTGTAAATTCTGGCTGGAAGAATACAAATTTGACGGATTCCGTTTCGATGGAGTTACCTCTATGTTGTACCGCAGTCACGGCCTTGGAGAAGATTTCGGAGATTATGGCTCGTATTACAATCTGAATCAGGATGGAGATGCGATATGCTATCTTACCCTGGCCAACAAATTGATTCATGAAGTAAATCCAAATGCAATTACAGTTGCTGAAGAGGTAAGTGGAATGCCTGGTCTGGCAACACCTATCAACGATGGTGGTATTGGTTTCGTTTATCGAATGGCGATGGGTATTCCTGATTTCTGGATAAAATACATTAAAGAAGTACGCGATGAAG
>JANJXE010000422.1 GCA_024709185.1 Paludibacter sp. | reverse complement strand
AGAATTATTTTTTGTAGTAATCCCGATAATAAGATAACTTCTTTCTCATGAGAGCAAGTATCTTTTTGTTTTTGGGATTATGTACAACATTATCAGTTTCAAATGGGTCGTTTTTCAGATGAAACAGCTGCTCGACCTGGTGATCCGGAAACAGAATATATTTCCAATTTTCACTTCGAATCGCTTCAGAAGGTACAATGGGCGTTACATACGAACCTAAACTTTTAGCCGTCCAGGTAAACTCATAATACCAGTCTTTGCGCCATTTCACATGCGTTTCTGTCATTAATTTCCGAATATCCATCCCATGCATGTACGAGGGCTTTTTTACACCTGCAATCGAAAGAAATGTGGATGCATAATCTACATTGAGCACCATTTCGTCAATAACTCTCCCCCGCTTTTCTTTATCTATCGTAGGATCAAAAATGACAAGTGGTACTCTGATTGACTCTTCATAGGGAAGCCACTTACCCCAAAAACCATGTTCACCCAGAAAAGCTCCGTTATCTGAAGCAAAAACAATGATAGTGTTTTCTGAGAGTCCCTCCTGTTCAAGGATTCTTCTGAGTTTCCCAATTGCAACATCAATTCCTGTAACTAACCGATAATGTTTTCGAATTTCATTTTGCAGTCGGCCCGGGGTTTTTAGTAAACTGCGTGCATGATCAGATGCCATCGAATTTTGCAAAAATTCCGGTTGTTTTAATGCTGACTGTAAGTTTGCAGTAGCGCTTACCGGTACACTATCATCCTTGTAATAATCACTCACCTCCTGCGGATAATCGGACCATGGATCTTTAGGCGAACGAAACGAAACCTGAAGAAAAAACGGCTTTGCTTTGTCGCGAGTGCTCAAAAACGAGCTTACTTTAAGTGGTACAACTTCGGTATCGGTATGAATAGGATTTTTCATCCCCTGATGACCCGTTCGGGGCAACGATGCATCCCACTCTTTTCCAGGCACACAGCTACAAAATATTTCTTTTTTATGTACTGTTCCATCGTTAATTACAAAATTACAATCCCGTTCATGCCAGTAATTCCCATGCCATCGGTCTCCACCCCAGTAATCGAACAAGTTGATTCCGTATTGAAATCCCTCCTCACCCACACCTATATCCCATTTCCCGATATAGCCTGTATAATAGCCATTTTGTTTTAAGATTGCCGGAAATGTTTGATCCCAATTTTCAGGACATGCAATTGCGGCTAAATTATCATCACCGTTGGAACGTGATCGGGAATACCTGCCTGTTAAAATTACTGCCCTGCTTGCTGACGACACTGAAAAAGTCACAAAGGAATTGCTAAAACGAATACCTTCGGCTGCCAACCGATCAATCTCGGGAGATTTCACTACCGGGTTATCATAACAACCCTGTGAATCCCAACGTTGATCATCGCTCAGCAGAAAAAGAATATTCGGTTTGCTTTTCCTTTCGGCTACAGTGTAAACCGAAAAGAAAAGTAAACCTACTTGAATTAGAGATTTCAGCATGTCCTATTTAACGATTTCAGAATACATTTCATGGAGTTATCCACTTACTCCAGTTTGGTTCTGCTTCCGATCTCCAGGTGAGCGGACTGAAATTTGTTTTCAACCATAAACGTGGATCGGCTTCAAATTCGGCCAGTTTTTGTTCAGCCTGCTTATATCCATTTGCTATATCCTTTTGCAACAGTTGCTTTATATGCTTACAAACTTTTTCAAATTGTGCTTTATCATACATTACGGTACGTGCGTTATGAGAGGCTATGGTCAACCCGAAGTGTAATCCCTTCCCCCGGAGTGCACGGGCGGTTTGTGCGATAAAGTCACGTTGCATTTTTATATCATCCACCAGATTCTCATTCGCATCAATAGCTTTATTGAAATATTCGACTGCTTTAAAATTCAACTGAGCGGCATCTTCCAACCGAAGACCTGCATCTTCGAAAATCCAGGGATGAGCTGTCTTGGAATCGGTTAGCATGAAGTTGGCCCGGCGATTCGCTTCCCAAATCGGGGTATCCCAGGTTCCATTTACAATTTTCACATAGTCCCAGCCGTGTTCACCTTTATCATTTCTGTCTAATCCCATTGGACCAATAAGGTATGTTACATCCCAGGGGTAAGCTTCCACAGCCTGTGCTACATATTCCCAGGCCTGAATCAGTAAAGGAGCTGTTTTCTTACCATAGGGGGCAGCAATCGGTTTTAGCAACTCATCCAACGAGGCAGTTGGCGCTTTCATCCAGGCTTTCAACATAGCATAATTTACAGAATATGTAGATGGAGCAAAACCATAATATTCTTTTACACCTACAATACCCTGCATTTCTTTCCAACCATTCAATTGTTCGTAAATCAGACGTGGGAAAAAATCATCGATCAGGTAAAGTGGCTTGTAAAGTGTATGATCAAATTCACCAACCACTGGTATATTATGTTCATACGCAAATTGCACCAGTCTTTTTAATCCTAAATCGGATTTGAATGAACCGTCGTTGAATGGATACACTTCATTACTGGTCGAGGAATTCAACATTAATCCAAATCCCTTGTGATCAATTTTCTTTAGAATTTCGATTGTTTGTCCTTTCGAAATTTCCCAGGGTTTCCACCATAAGGTCGTTTTTACATTACTTCGGTTTTTTTGCATTGTATTCTTCAATAGCTCAAGAAACGAAGGCAGACGGTCGCTGATGGGAACACCGGTACATTTCGGACAAGGGCCAAATTCACTACAAATCCACGCTTGTTGATCATAAGTGTAAATTAAAATATCATTTACTTCAGGAAAAGTGGTCATGAACTTGTTCATTAGGTTCACATAAGTACTTCTTAT
>JANJXE010000340.1 GCA_024709185.1 Paludibacter sp. | reverse complement strand
TTCGGATGAAATTGATGCGATAATATTGGATATTATTACAAATGTAGGTGCAACAGGTCCACAGGATATGGGCAAGGTGATGGGGATGGCTACCAAACAATTAGCAGGAAAGGCAGAAGGTCGCCTCATTTCCGAAAAAGTGAAAAGTGTTTTGACTTCGATGTCGTAAATGATAATTGTGCTACTGATTTGGAAATTCGGAAGTGCTTTATTTTGAACTGCAACTAAAAAAAGTTACTTTTGCAGCCTCATTAATATAAAGAATCCTATGCAATTTACTGCCAAATTATCGCAGGTGTTACCGCTGCAAACAGGTAACGGACGTAACGGGGAATGGAAAAAACAGGATATTATTGTTGAAACCGATGGACAATACCCCAAAAAGATATGTGTTTCAATTTGGGGAGACAAAATTAGTCCCCAGCATTTGCAACCCGGAAATCAGTTAAAAATTGATTTCGATATCGAAAGTCGTGAATTTAATGGACGTTGGTATACCGATGTGAAAGCCTGGAAGGTTGAACTCGCAGGGGAAGGAAGTATTTCCTCAGATTATACACCTCCACCGCCATCGGTACCACCTTTAACTGAATACGATGAGCCGGGTGGTATGCCTTCCGATTTGCCTTTTTAATAAATAAAATTTACTATATCGCATCTTTTTGATCCTGAACCGACAATTAGATGCGATTTTTTTTAATTCTGATGTTATAGATTTCTATTTAAGTTCGTCGATTAACCAGAATGAGTCAGGAACTATTCAGGGCAGCAGTCTTGCCCATGCGTGAGTACCTCTTTGCTACAGCCAGAAGAATTCTTAGCGAAGAGGAGGATGCGGAAGATGCCGTACAGGAGGTTCTGATCAAACTTTGGTATATCCGGGAATCGCTTTGTAACTACGACAATGTGGAAGCATTTGTGACTACGGTAACTAAAAATCACTGTCTGGATAAACTGAAAGTAAAGAAGCGAACCGAAGGGATGACAGATAGTGTGATGGGAATGCACAGTGATTATACCCCATATGAACTGACTGAACGCAACAATACGCACGAAATTATCAAACGGATTATCGATACGCTGCCGTCGCTTCAGCGGGAAATAATCAGGATGAAGGATATGGAAGAATACGAAGTGGATGAAATAGCTGAAATCACCGGAACAAAACCGGAAGCTGTACGGATGAATCTGTCCAGAGCCCGGAAAAAAGTCAGGGAGGAATTCAATAAATGGAATAAGGTATGAGAATCAAATTTTTATCAAAGCCCGATAGTATAAAAGTAGAACAACTCATTGCAAAGTATTATGAGGCACTCACCACTTCAGAGGAAGAAAGGGAGCTCTATCGTTTACTTTCCCATCCATCTATGAAAGGAAAATACAATGCAGAAAGGGCTATGCTTTCGTACTTTAAAGACAAACAAACTGTACAGTTACGTCTCCCTGTAAAAAAGATACTGCGTCATGCTGCTGTGGTAGCTGTGATGGTTGTTTCTGCATTTTATTTGATGATAGTCGTAACTCCTGATGCTCAGGCCTCTTATGCCTGGGTAAATGGCAAGAAAGTTACCAATATCCAAAAAGTCAAATCTTTTGCTGAAGCGTCGTTAAGTAATCTGCCTTCATCGTCATCTATTGTTGATGAAAAACTAAAAGAAGTTAGTACTGAGAAAGTGATTGAGAACCAACTCGCCATTTTTGCAGAACAAGAATAAAATATTAAAAAAAGTAAAACAATGAAAATCCTAAAGAAAATTATGCTGACACTGCTGTTTGCCGGGGGAAGTATAGCCGGAATGCAGGCGCAAAGCGGATTGGCCATTAAAAAGGTATTCGATACCTATGGCAAGAGTAAGGATGCGGTTATGGTGGAGCTATCTATGGATGTGCTTCAGGGATACGATTTTTCGCTATTTAAAAGCATAACAATCACCGGAAATGAAGAAGCAGCTGAGCTGGCACGTGAATGCCTTGCCCTGGATGAAAAAGATGCACGTAAAGTTAAACAGGTTGTGGCCGGTGGTGTGCCAACATCCATCTATCTTCAGTTGCCTCCCAGGGGTAAATTTGAAAGGCTGATTCTATATAATTTAAATCGTCAGCCCGAATTAAAACTAACGCTGATTTATATCGAAACCGAAAAAAATTCGGAAGAGGTGCTTCGATTGATATTAAAGAAAAAATAAAATTGATAAACGCATGAAAAAACTAATTTTTATTTTAGCAATTACAGGTGCTACCTGTATTACAGGTGCACAGGAACTGGTTAAAGATACAACTGTTCGTTTTAACCAAAAACTGATTCAGATTCAGGATAGTATTGGTCAGTTAAAGGTGATGGTTTATGACGAATTGCATAAACCCTATTCGAAAGTATACGAAGGTGTGTTTAGTGATGAAAAGAGCTACGAAAAGTGGACGGTTATAGAAGAGATTGGTTTTAATATCCCTTTTATCCACAAAACAAAAAGTAAAAGTTCTCCGAAAATGGAACCTCATTGGGCCGGATTAGGTTGGGGTTTTCTGAATGTTACCGATGGGAATCAGCTCAATAACATCAACGGTGTATCTATTCAATCGGAAAAAGCCAATGAGTTTTATTTTAACCTGGCTGAAAAAATTCTACCCATCTATCGCAACAATTTGGGTATTACAACTGGATTGGGCTTCAACTGGAAAACCTTTTATCTGGATACCGATCAGTATTTTTCAGAAGTCAACGGTGTAACGACTCTACAGAATCTTTCAGGCTCGCCGGTATATTACAGCCGATTACGCATGTTTTATATTACAGTACCCTTGTT
>JANJXE010000071.1 GCA_024709185.1 Paludibacter sp. | reverse complement strand
CCCATGGTATAGCTGCCAGCTGGAATAGAAACCCATTCAATTATTGGTTTATTGAAGGTATCTTCTTTCCTTATACCGTTGCTGCAAATAATAGTGGTTTTGCCGTTATTCAGCCCCATGTCGTCAACAGCTGAAAGTTGTATTATTGCCCTATATTCAATCGCTGCAAGCAAAATAATTATTGAAAATACTGCTTTCTTCATAATAGTCATTTTTAGGTAGTAAAAATACTGAGTAATTATACATATTTCTAACCTTAATATATAAGCTAATTGATTAAGTGTTACTCTAACGATCTTTGCCCTCTGCTTTTTTGTAATTGCTTTTAATATACTCTATTGTTAGTTTGCATCCTATTAATTATTTTCAGCATTACTTTGAGCTGGTCTAGAAAAACTGGACAGAATAATTAACTTTATTAATTTTATGTCCTATGAAACAACATCGAAGAAAATTTAGTTCAGCCTTCAAGGCTGAGGTTGCTATTGAGGCAATCAAAGGGATTAAGACGGTATCAGAAATCGCACAGCATTATGAGCTTCATCCAGTGCAGGTTACACAATGGAAGAAAGATTTTTTGGCTCATTCAGCGGATGTATTTGAGGGAGATCAAAAACAAGTTGATGAATTGGAACGTCTTAAAAAAGAACGTGACGAACTGTTTAGGCAGATCGGTGAATTGAAGTTTGAGAATGACTGGTATAAAAAAAAATTACACTGATGCCGGTCGAGAAGAAGCGAAGCATGGTTGACCAAGATGATAAAGTGAGTATTTCGAGACAGTGTCATTTATTGGGCATTAATCGAAGCACTTACTATTATAACCCTCAGCCTGTCAATGACAAAGACCTTGAAATTATGATTGAGATGGATAAGCTTTACTTGGAAGATCCTACACGAGGCACGCGCAGAATGATGGATGAACTGCAAAAACAGGACATTAAAATCGGGCGGCAACATGTGCGAAAACTGATGCAAATAATGCGAATAAAGACTGTTTATTGCAGACCTAGAACCACAGTGGTGACACCAGGAGACTATAAATATCCATATTTGCTTAGAAATCTTACAATCAATCGTGTCAATCAAGTTTGGGCCATCGATATCAGTTATATTCCGATGCAACGCGGTTATATGTATTTATTTGTCATCATGGATGTTTACAGCCGATATATCATCGGCTGGAGTGTTTCCAACACCATGGAAACCAGCTGGATTACTCAAACACTACTGCGAGCTATCGAACAATATGGAATACCTGAGATTATCAACTCTGATCAGGGAAGCCAGTTTACCTCACAAGAGTATGTTTCTTGTATTAAAAGTCTGAAAACATGTCAAATATCAATGGATGGCAAAGGGCGTGCCATTGACAATGTCTTTGTAGAACGTTTCTTTCGAACCATAAAATACGAGAAACTGTATCTCATTCAGTTGAATACCGGACAGGATGTGGTCAATGCATGCCAGAAGTTCATTAGTTATTATAATTGTAGAAGAGATCATTCTTCATTACAAAAAAGAACCCCAGAAAATGTTTACAAATCAGCAGCATAAACAAAATTTGCCTGTAAGGCCGGAGTCAAAGTTATTTCCGAAATTTATCCTTGAGACCTCTAAAGGTGGGTCTCCGGAAAATTTCAGAATAACTTTGACTGTCGAACCCGGTCCAACTACAAACATTAACTTAGATTTGTCAAAAAATTGTCCAGTCAAATTAGACCAGTTCAACTTTAAACCAATTAACTCAAAGTGCTTCATAAAAAAATAAGACAAATCCGTATTATACTATTGATGTAAACTCAAGGTTAGTTAATGATGAAATAGCGCCCCAAATTGCATTTATTCTTCTTAAGCATTTTAAAATGTCCGATAACCATATGTACCTAACCAGACTTCGTGATTTGAATTATCTTAGAAACAAACTCTTCTTGACACATGGATCATCGGTTGCTGACAATTTCTTTTCCGACCTTGAACGTAACAAAAGATTAGATCCTGATTACAAGATTGGTCCAACCGACAGCATTAAAGACTTGTTCGAACTGATAACACTTATTCTTACCGGTCAAGAAGTCAAACTCACTTTTTAATTATGTAGTTGCAGTGCATAGGTTAACCCCACCTTTGCATCAAAATTAAACCAAATGACACTTTTAGATCAATTTAAGGATTTATCACTTACCAGCGACCAGCAGAAGGCAGTTCAATGCCTTTCTGATTTTTTGGAATCTGATAACAAAATCTTTTTATTGAAAGGCTACGCCGGTAGTGGTAAAACGACTTTGCTTAAAGGTATTGCAGACCACCTTTCATCAATAGAAACTCCGTTTCAGCTGATGGCACCAACAGGTAGGGCAGCCAAAATCATCCACGATCGCTCAGGAAAGCCGGCTACTACAATCCATAAAGGCATTTACAGCTTCTCCGACTTTGAAGAAATCGCTACAACAGATGATGAAGGTAACGAAACATTTCTATACTCTTTTAAATTACGTAACTTCATTGATGCTTTTCATTCAGTTTTCCTGGTTGATGAAGCTTCCATGATATCTAACATACTGAGTGTTGGTGAGTTTTTTCGCTTCGGTACGGGCCATTTATTAAACGACCTTTTTACATTTGCCGGAATCCTCGACCCAACAAGCCGGGCAAAAATCATTTTCATCGGCGACCCGGCTCAGCTTCCACCCATCGGTATGAATTTTTCTCCTGCCCTCGACGAGCAAGAAATTGTTAAACAATTTGGCATCAATCCTATTACCGTT
>JANJXE010000307.1 GCA_024709185.1 Paludibacter sp. | reverse complement strand
TGCAGGTAATCACTGATGTGAAATACAATGCACCTCCGCGACCGTATGCTGTGTTACCCTTGAAGTTACAATTGCTGAAATTGATGGTTTTAGCTGTTGTTCCGTTGTTGAAATAAGCTACACCGCCATACCCGTTTGCCGTGGTCCAGTTTGCCTGATTGTTGGTAAACGTGCAATTTTCAAAGGTAATCGGAATATTATATGCAAACGAAGCCATATTAATCGCTCCTCCATTGGCATTGAGAGAAACATTATTTTTAAACTCACAGTTTTTAATTTCTATATCGGCTTGTGCACTGGTAATGGAAAGCGCGGTGCCAGCATTTCCTGTAGCCATGGTAAATCCATCTATTGTCAATCCATCCAGAATCACTTTATAGCCTGAAGAAGCTGTGCCTGCATTAATATTAAAACACCGACTGGTACCACCTTCTGAAGGAATAAACCGGGTGATATTCGTAGTATAGTTTCGACCTGTTAGATCAGTACCGGTAGCGTTAGCAGGATAACCCCCGAGAATAGTTACGTAGTGAGTGATACTTAACTGGGTTGAACGGACGTAATCACCTGCGGCTACATGAATTACATCGCCCGATGCAAGTCCTGCAGGACTTCCTGTGAGAACAGAAATATTGCATGCATCATCCCAGCTGGTGCCTGTTCCTGAAGCGTTAGCTTTCACATACCATTCAGCAGCTGTTATTGTGCCTGCGAAAAGTCCGAAGGATACTAAACAGCTGCTAAGTAAAAAGCGTAAGTTTGTTTTCATAAATATTACATTTTAGTGTTTTAGAGGTTTGAATTTTCTGAATTATCGATACAAAAGTATTTTATAGATGGCAATTGCTCTCGCAAAATAATTTCATTCTTCCGTAATTATGTTACAATTGACACAGGTACTTATTTAATACAACTGTACAAATTGAAAAAGGCTGTCGGGTTATTTCTTCCCAACAGCCTTGCATCAACTCCAACAACCAATCAATCGATTTTTTTTCTATAGTGTATCGGTCGGATTTTTTACAAGAACCACAAACTCATGTATAACTTTTTTTACTCCATTTGATCCGACATTAATTCCTACAACACTTGCTTTGTAAACACCTCTTTCCTTGTAAATGTATTGATAACCCAGAAGTGAACTTTGATCCATTCGTTTAACAATGGTAGCAGCATCGGGTTTAACTGTGAGAGGATTTACCAGGCGGCTTACCAACCAGCATTCCGAAGGAGCAGTACCATCGGCTACCACTTTGGTGGCATCGGCAGGAACTGTTACCGATATCGGATAATTCTGTGCCGGTATTATCCCATTTTTATTTGGCAGGATGGCTCCACCGGTAACACCGGGAGCATAGCTTACTCCGATTTCACCTACATTCCACGAGTAACCGTTTGCGTTGTTTACTTCGCCTGTCGTCCCTGGTGCAATGGTCCTTTCCGGAGCGTACTGACCCCAGGCTGCTGTAGCCACTGCATTGGTAATTACAGGATAGCTAACCGTTTTTAGATTGCTTACCACAATTCCATTTTTTGTATATCCATAATTTCTTACCTCAGAATTCGTTAGTGTTAATCCTGCAGCTGAAACCGATAAGTGGTTTTTACTTGCATCGGCACTTTTGGCAACTATAGCCAAATTGATTTCACCTGCATCAAGTACCGAAGGTGATGAAGTCGCACTGAAGGTGAAGTTATCGATGACCTGTGTGCCTGAAGTAGCTGTGGATCTGAGTTTTAGTAAATCAACTTTGCCGGATGCTTTCAACTCATCGGCTGATTCGGCAGACATACCTTTCACCGATTTTAACCAGAATTCGGTAGGGATGGCGGATACAAAATTATTGACCGTGGTAGCAACCGCTATCTTTGATTCGAAAGTAGTTCCATCAGCAGCCATGTACGAACTGCGTTCGGCAAAACGGTATTCTTTTCCCGCTTCACCAGGATAAAAGAGGATTTGATCGGTATTTCCATTCTTAAAATTAAAGCTGAGTTTTTCATTCACATTAACGACAATTGTATCCGATAGAATCTTGGTATAGTCGGCTACTTCTACGGTGAAGAAGTCGGTTTCCTGTACCAGTGCCCTATCATCCTCGCATCCTGTAAGGAGTGTTAATATTACTATCGACAGGCTTACACCCTTTCTGAAATAGGTTTTCATATTTTTTTAATCTGTTTAAATTTAATACTTACCAACCCTGGTTTTGATAGAATGTATTCGAAGCCCTGCCGATCTCATTATTTGGAATCGGCATGAGCGAAAATTTCACATAGTTGCCCATCAAAGCCTTGATGGCATAAATCGGTCGGGGTTCATTGTTTCCCGATGAATTGATTGCAGCATCATTCTTATAGGATGGGGTAGCCGCACCATCGGATCCGTATTCGCGAACGTCTTCGGTGATTTGATCGTAGGCAGCTTTGTATTTGTCGAATCCCCAGCGCAGTAGATCCATGCGGCGCAGACCTTCGAAACACAATTCCCGCGAGCGCTCATCCTGTATATAGGCTAAATCGTAAGCGCTGATGGCTCCCAGTCCGGCTCGGCTGCGAATGCGATTGATGTACGATAAACCATCTGCAATGCCGGCTCCTTTCGCTCCGGTTTTGAATAAAGCTGCTTCAGCCGTCATCAGCAATACATCGGCATAACGTAATATCGGGAAGTTGCTTGAGCCATTAAACTGCTCCCTGGGTGAAGTGTAATTCACCTCGTATTCTCTTCTCCATTTGCCAATTCCGCGCGAGTATACATTCATGTACCCTGTGGCCGAAACGCCCGACATATTGATGGCTACGATTTTTCCTCCTGAAACCTGAATGTTGAATTTAGTTCCGTTAGCTCCGGTGGCTGGTGCAATGGTACCCGATGAAACGAAGGTATTATTGTACCCATCTACTTTAATATCGGTATAGACACCGTCATTGTATCCTGTACCACCATCTTCAATAATGGTTTCGTCGACGAGTTTGTCACCTTTCACCACAAAGAGCAGTTTGGCGGGGGTAACCGGTGTGCCCATAGCTACTGGTAAGGTGTAGCTAATATATGAATAACGCACATTATTGCTGTTTTTATACGCATAGGTAGCTATGTTCCAGTCGCGGCGCACATCGCCCGGTTCGTATTTCTTCCACAATGTGGCATGGGGTCTGAACTGAGGATTGGCA
>JANJXE010000244.1 GCA_024709185.1 Paludibacter sp. | reverse complement strand
CTTTCAGAAGAAAAACATTGTGATGAGTATTCTCTTTGTTATCTTTTACCGCTTTGCCGAAGGATTTGCCATTAAAATTGCGCCTTTGTTTCTGAAAGCTGACGTAGCCGATGGCGGACTGGGACTATCGACTTCACAAATCGGGATGATTTACGGCGTGGTGGGATCGGCTGCTTTTGTACTGGGTTCCATTCTGGCCGGCAACATGACTTCCCGCCGTGGATTAAAGAAATCGCTGCTCTTGCTTTGTGCTTCCTTCAATTTACCTTTTGCGGTGTATTTCTTCCTGTCGCACTATCAGCCCGATAATATCTTCCTTATTTCGTCGGCCATTGCTGTTGAGTATTTCGGGTATGGCTTCGGCTTTGTGGGTTTAATCCTGTATATCATGCAGCAAATATCCCCGGGCAAGTACAAGACTGCTCACTACGCCTTCGCCGATGGCATTATGGCCCTGGGATTTATGCTTCCGTCGATGCTCAGTGGTTACTTCAGCGATCTGTTGGGTTACAAAACCTTTTTTGTGATGGTGCTGGTGGCTACTATTCCATCGTTTATAGTTACGATTCTTGCTCCGTTTAATAACAAGGAAGAACAAAGCCAGTAGAAATGTTGCTCCTTACGAAATTATTAAATTTCAATTATTGAGATTTAATAATTTATCTTTTGATTAGTTTCTCAGTAAACTTTCCCGATTCGTGTGATATTTCCAGAAAGTAAACACCCACAGGTAACTCGCCTAGATTCATTTTTGCCGGAAGCGACAATTGCCGCTCCTGTAGCACGATTTGTCCGTTCGGCGAAAGTAATCTCAGATGAACGGTCTGCTCTGAACTTCCTTCAATCCAAACCACATCTTCAGCCGGATTCGGCCAGAGTCGCCAGGATGGATTACTAAGAACCGGGCGGGCACTGCTTCGTACAAACTGATGATTCAACGCTGTGCTGCAATTGCCGGCGCTGATGGTTACCCAATATACTCCGTCTTTTTCGGGTTTAAAAATGGAAGTAGTGTCAGTCAATATCTTGCCATCGTGCATCCACTCGTATTTATAATACGATTTTGCAGGTGTGACTTCCAGTTTATCCTCATTTTGTTTAAGGGTTAGTTTCCCGAAATCGGGATAGCGCAGTTCCAACTTTCCAGTCCAATAGGTGATTGAATTTTGTTGCTGTGCAACGTAAAATACGGTATCGCGCTGTATGACAGATGGATAATAGTAATAGCCGCTGTGTATCTTTTTTGTTAATGCCATGTCCGAATACCAATTTAGAATTGTCGGAGCAACATACAGTTGCGGACTTCCTGCTGAGCAAAGGTACTGTATACTGTCGTAAACAGGTACATGCCGGTAGTGAATCAGTGTGTCGCACCGATTGTTGAAACTAACCCGTAGACGGTAATCTCCATACGGTGCATTGGAAATCTGATTTCTCGTGCTTAAAGGAACCGAATCGTTGTTCAGATACCAGGCGAAAGTATAGCCGTTGCCAAACTCCGATGAAAGGTATAGGCTGGTGTTGTAACTGTTGATTTTTAGTCCTTTAAAATTAGATCGCATCAGTGAAATAAGCATTGGATAGCTATTGAAGCCATTTTCCTGTTCAACCACGTAGATATAGGCTTGTCCTGCTGTGGGTCGATAGCTTAATCCACGGGCTACTGTGTCGATCCTCATCGTGCTGTAATTGGGGTACAGCCACAAAACGTTGTTTCCTTCCACCTTTATCTCTGGAATAGTATCGCCGGGGCATAAAAAATAAGTATTGACAGCAGTAGTAGGTTGTTTTACAAAGTATGTGTTGAGTGTACGACTGCAAATGCTATCGATGATGGTTACCGTATATCTTCCGTTTTTAGTTACATCGAGTCGGTAGGTGGAGTCGGTAAGAAGCTCGTCGTTGTGATACCATTGATACCTGAACCGGGTGTTCGGTGATACCATCAGTAAAGTCGGACCTTTGGTGATGACAGTATCTTTAATCGGTGAAAAAAGCACCTTTACCTGCTGTGGATAACTGGCAATGCCATTGATGGTTTGACGTACATAAACAATACTGTTTGTTTTGAACGCAGGTTGAAAAGTGGTGCCTGTTGCAATGGTGTCTCTGTAAAGGGAAGTAGCATACCAGACAATATTTTCTCCTTCTGCAGTCAGGGTCAGTGTTTTTTCATCGGGACAAACATAGCGCAGACTATCTGTCACCGGACGGTTGGGGCGCTGAAAGTCGAAGGCGAAGCGACGGGAACAGCCTCCGGTAAGGATTTCCACTTCGTAAAGTCCGTTCTCAACAGGAATCAATCGGTGGTGACGTGCAGTTTCAATTTTAGTGCCCTGATAATACCATTGGTAACCTACCAGTTCATCAAAATCAACTGAAAGTGTATCTTTTGAATATTCAATATGATCTGTATCAAGTAAAGGTTTATACACAATGACCTGTTTAGGCAAACTCTCGGTAGTCCCGATTGTTTGCGTAACATACAGGGTATCGGTGGTGGTAAGGTGTTGGGTATATTCCGGCCCTTCGTGCACACGCTGTTGTAGTGTGGCATCTTTGTACCATTTCAGTTGTACACCTGTTGCCTTCAGAGTGATGAGCCCATTGTCGCTGCAAATGTATTGAACTCGTTCTGCCTGAGGACGGGAGATGCGTCGGCGGGTGGTCTGGCCGGTAGCGAGTTTTCCAATTCCATACGAGTTGGAGGCATGTTCGCTGTAACGGTCGATAAAATTGGCAGCCATCGTTCTGCCTGTATTGTAAATATTCCCGTAAGCATCAAAATCGAACGATGGACAGGCATCGCCGCTGGGGTGGTTGAAATCAGCCCTCCATTGTACATTGCCGCTGCTGTTGTATTTTTCAAGGAAATAATCGCCCTCGGTGCAATGCACACCATAGCAGGTGAAATAGCCGCCGGTCGCATACAGGTTTCCATCGAGGTCGGTTTTGATGTCCGAAATTCCACCCTTCGATTCAAAGGTCGTGTGGCCATATTTTGCCCAAACCTGATTCCCGGCGGTATCGAACCGTGCTATGAAGGGTTTGGGATTACCACAGCACAGTCCGTACAGGGTCACGTCGCCCATTTTCAACTCTGTCCCAAACGAACCACTCAGGTAAAGTGTATTCCCCGTAACGGCTATCCGTGCATTGTTAACCCTTCCCGTTGAAGTTTTTACCCAGGTAAAGTTTCCTTCGGGCGAGATTTTTCCCCAGATAGCGCTTCCTTTTTGTTCAATTTTGAAAGTACCGAGTTGAATAGGCGAATAGTCGAAAGTGCCAGCAAAATACATGTTTCCATCGTTGTCCACTTTCATGTTGTTGATGGCAAAGCCCGCCGAAGAGTTGACTTCATGTTTCCGAATCCAGTCGACCTTACCGTAATAATTCAGACGGGCTGTAACAAAACTCCAGCCATTTCCGCCCAGCAGATACACATTATCGAATTGGTCGGTAGCAATTGAGGCACCATAGCCGTTGTATTTGTATGCGAAATTGGTTGACCAGATTTCGTTTCCCGATGAATCATATTTGGCCGCGAAAATGTACGCATTTTGGGCTCCGGTGAGATAGATATTCCCGTCGTCGTCGGTAGCCAGACCAATCTGGTTTTCGTAGCTGTTTCCGGCCTCTATCTTTTTTGCCCAGCGCACTTTCCCGTCCTTGCTGATGCCAGCCAGAAAGATATCGGAATAATAATCATCTTCGGTGTACAACCTGAAATTGCCGAGTATCAGTTCTTCCTGAAAATAGCCGGCCACAACCGTATTTCCATCCCGGTCGGCAACAATTTCCATATCACCACCGGGTTGATGAGAACCAGTAGCTTTAATCCCCCAGGACCAGGTAAGGGCAAAAGTGTTTAACGGTATAAACAACAGCAGAAGCAATTTTTTCATACGGTAATGATTGATTGTTTAAAGTTCGTATGGTACTTGCATACCTGGATTACCATAACCATGGATGTGAGGTATTTACATGCTCGTGTCATACGATATCAGAATTTAAGGGTTATTACTAAGATCAGCAGTTTTTTTTGTATTTGTCATTCAAGCCTATGCCCAGCAAAATCATCGGAATAATTTTTTCAACACGTGCTAGTTTTGTGCTTTCCTGTTTGGCTTCAGCAACATACACACAATATTCTTTTTGTCTGCCGGAAGTCAGTTTTGCGAAAGCATCGATGAGTTGGTTATCGGAACTTAGTGCCGACGCCAGCGGTTCAGGAATTTCAACGGTTTTGTGTTTTTCAGGAGTCAGCTTCAACCCTTTTTCCTCAATTTCAACTGCCTCACGTACATAGTCCAGAATTTTGGAGGCATCTATCTGGTCGATAGAGGTAAACCGCCATTGGCGCAGCGACTTGGTTTTACCATCGGAAGCGGCCACTAGCACCTTATAGGGATCGCTCAGAAATACTCCATTGTAAAACCAAAGGGAAACGAAATTTTTAAAACCACCGTAACTCACCACATTTCTGCCCTTATAGGTGAATACATCAGAGCCCCATTTAACAGTTGATTCAAGACCGGTTCGAGCCAGGATTTCTGCCAGACGAACCAGCTCTTCAGCCCATTGAGGGTTATTTTGCATTGTATTTTCTGTCATCTTACATCAGAGTTGCAAATCTTCAATAGTATCAATTTCATAGGTAAATCCGGAGGCATTGAACCGACGGGGAGTTACCCTGCTACCATCGGTGATGATAATGGCCATCTCTCCCAGCAGTATTTTCAATATAAACGCAGGCACCGGTGGAAAAAAGAAGGGTTTATGAAGCTTGAGTGCCAGACTTTTCATCAGCTGGCGATTGGTAATATGCTGAGGTGCCACCGCGTTCCAGGCGCCGCTCATGGTTTCATCTTCAATTGCACGAAGGTACATTCGGCACAAATCGCCCAGGTAAACCCAGGGCATATACTGTCGGCCATTGCCCAGTGGTCCGCCTATACCCAGCTTGATTGGCAGCAGCATTTTCTCCAGTGCCGGGGCACCTTTTGCCAATACCACACCCGTTCGTAATTTCACCGTTCGTATACCTTCCAGTTGAAAACGGTCGGCTGCTTTCTCCCATGCAACACAAACCTTAGCAAGAAAATCGTTTCCGGCAGGTGAGTATTCATCAAAAATGGTTTCTGAAGTGGATGAACCGTAATATCCCGTGGCAGAAGACGAAATAAATGCTTTCAGGTCAATCTTCAGTTCCTTTACTTTGTTGAATAATAGTGTGGCGGAACCAGTTCGGCTTTCTTCAATTTCCTGTTTGCGTTTGTTGGTCCATCGGCCTGCACCAATACTGCTTCCCGCCAGGTGAATGATGTAATCCACCCCTTTAAGTGCTTTTTCATCCAGTTCCATTGTCGATGGATTCCAGTAAAAAAAGCCCTCCCGTTCGGTCAACGACCGTTGGGTGGTCAGCTTTCTGACACTATAGCCAGAAGCTGTAAGCAACTTCGACAGTGCTTTACCCACCAGACCCGATGCGCCGGTAATCAAAACAACACTCATAATGATTAATGATAAATTATTAATGATTAATTGGAGAAGTGCAAAAGTACATTTTTTTTGCAAATTTACACAGCAGGTTTTGCAAATTTGCGAAAATGTATTACATTTGCACTCCGAAAATTAAGCACTGACTTATGGTGTAATGGTAGCACTGCAGTTTCTGGATCTGCCTGTCTAGGTTCGAATCCTGGTAAGTCAACAAAATAATAGCGCTACTATCTTGTAATCAGGATAGTAGCGCTATTGCCTTTTTACTATTGTTGCGGTTTTGCACAACATGTAAATCAAAATTTAGTTTAGACAAAGTGTATCCGGAATTACAACTGTTTGTACACTTCTTCAAATGGCACCCTGAAGCGTTCACCCCAGATTCCCTTGTTTCCATCGCGGTACCCACACGAAACAATCATGTTAATTTCAGCGGCAGCAGGTAGCTTAAGCAGTTTCTTTACCCGCCGGCTGTCGAATCCTTCTACCGGACAGGTGTCGTAGCCTTCATTGGCCATGGCTATCATAAAGGTTTGAGCCGCCAGCGCACAGCTTTTATGCAAAACAGCACGTTGATCTGCTTCGGAACTATTTATAAACATAGGCCGGAAAAGACTTACGCTCACTGTGAGTAGCTTGCGGAACAGACCCAGCAGTCCGAAAAACCGGGCATAGAGAAAAGGAATCATGTAGTTGTAGTACACTTCGCGGGCCTTTATACGCCGGCTGTGGCTTTCGGCCGGACTGTTGCGTGTGATATTTTCACGTTCGAATTCGATAATTTGTTTCGACCGCCGACGGTGTAAATCCTGTCGGGTAACAAACACTACTACCTGATTGGCTGTGGAAACAGCTGGTTGAGATAGCGAAGCATGCGCCATTTTGTTGATGAGTTCGCGGTCGGTAATGTGGTAAAACTCCCAGAGCTGCATGTTCGAACTGTTGGGTGCCAGGGTTGCCAGCTCGAGACAATGTTTTACTTTTTCGGTGTCGAGGTCTTTGTCGGTGATGTAACGTCGCACCGAACGACGGAAATTCAATACTTCTTCGAGGTTCATTGTTTGTTTTTAATGTGAAGTGATACTGTATAACAAGGATTGCCAGCGATTGTTTTAGACATCCCCTGAAAAAGGGGTTTATGGCAACTTCGGGAACAGATCAGCAAGAATCTATTACCGATTCCTGATCACGCCCGGGATGCATCGTAAACGTATAATGATCAATTCAAATAAATGCAACGCGGCTTAATTCTTCTTGAAACGATTTGATTCCTTGTTCAATTTTTCTTACCGTTGCCGGAGAAGGTTTGCTATGTCCTGTTACATAATGGTGTAGCTGTTTTCGGTTAATACCTGTAATGGCTTGCAGTCCGGCAAGGTTTAGCTTGCGACCAAACAATTGCAGGAAGCTGGCCACGTCGTAATGTAGCTGGTATTCAAAATCGGGAAGTTCCGGACACATTTGCTTAGCTTCGGACTGCGATTGACTTAAGTCGTCCATAGCCTCTTCCACCGTATTGCCCGAACCGAAAAACCCTACCGGATAATGGTGTTGTGGCACTGCGGTAAAAAATCCGTCTTTCGATCGTTCGATGATAACATTGATTGTTTCCATATCTGCTTTTTTGCTGGAGGTTAAAGTTCTACCCCTGATTGTTTTTGTATGCTTCGTTTTAGTTCTGGCCCGACGTCCCGGCTTGCGTGCCTTGGTACTTGAAACTTCTGGTTTGTTATGGGGCTTTGCCACCAGTCGTGGTTACCTCCGTGGCTGTAAAACCAGCATCCGGCCTTCTTTAATTTTCTAATCAGCTCGTTTGTCTTCATAGTGCAGGTTTAGATTGACTGTGCAAAGATAGACATTTGTCTATTGTTGTGCAATAGTCTGTATAATTATTATAATACATTTAACAAAAAAAAATTGTAGATTTTTATGTAAGTTTGCACCATTATGAACAAAATAAGTTTCAACATGAGGAATTTAATGGCGTTAGCAATTTACTTCGCAGGTATGGCGATATTTACAGCTTGTGAAGATCCTGAAATGGACCACGCCGATGTTGTGTATCCAAAAGGCAGTAAGTTGAAACAGATTTCGTATGTCGAATCGGT
>JANJXE010000215.1 GCA_024709185.1 Paludibacter sp. | reverse complement strand
GTTTCGACGGCGAACAATTGAAAGTGTTGCTGCTGGAGCGTATCATTACCGAACAAAACAGGGAATACAACGATACGAAATTGCCCGGAAGTATTATTTTGGCTGAAGAAGATCTCGACGATGCAGCCGCCCGGGTACTTAACGAACTTACAGGTATGAAAAATATCTACCTTAGTCAGTTTAAAAGTTTTGGCCATCCCTCCCGTACCAGCAATCCGCGCGATGTGTTGTGGCTGGAAAAAACCACTCACCTGAAAATTGGACGCATCGTTACGGTGGCCTATGTGGCGCTTATCAAAATTGACCGTAAACTTCAGTTTGAGTCACCGGTTTCGAAGGCTAAGTGGTACGATGTAACTTTGATTCGCGAAATGAACCTGGCATTCGACCACAAGGATATTATTTTAAGTGGAATGGAATATATCCGTCGTAACATCGACCTGAATCCCGAGACGCTGTTTGAGCTTCTTCCCCGAAAATTTACAATTAGTCAGCTGCGTATTTTACACGATGTAGTTCACCAAACCCGTTCGGATGTTCGAAATTTCCAAAAAAAAGTGGCTCAATGGCCTTTTGTGGTAATGCTCGACGAGAAAGAAAAAAATGTGGCACACCGGGCAGCACGCCTGTATAAATTTGATCGTAAGAAAGTATAAACATAAATCGTTAAATATGTATCTATTAGGTTATGATTTAGGAAGTTCGTCGGTAAAGGCAAGTATTGTGGATGCCCGTACAGGTGTCTGTGTGGCTACCGATTTTTATCCCCGTCAGGAAATGCTCATTAAATCGCCTAAATCAGGTTGGGCTGAGCAGGATCCGGAGACCTGGTGGCTCAATCTGAAGGCCGTTACTCAGTCGGTGCTGAGTCAATCGTCTGTTGCTGCTTCCGACATTAAAGCGATAGGTATTTCCTATCAAATGCACGGACTGGTGCTGGTCGATGAGCAGATGCAGGTGTTGCGCGATGCGATTATCTGGTGCGATAGTCGTGCTGTTAGTTATGGGGAAAAAGCAATGAAGGACCTGGGAGAAGAGAAATGCCTTTCGCATTCGTTGAACTCTCCGGGAAATTTTACCTTGTCGAAACTGGCCTGGGTAAAGGAACATCAACCAGAGGTGTATGCCAAAGCACGTTACTACATGCTTCCGGGCGATTACATCGCCTTGCGGATGACGGGTACCGCAGCCACAACTGCTTCGGGTTTATCGGAAGGGATCGCCTGGGATTTTCAGTCGGAAGCGCCCGCCAGCTTTTTGTTCGACTACTTCGGTTTCGATACCTCCCTTATTCCTCCTTTAGTGGATACCTTTGGCATTCAGGGTCATTTGAAGTCCGAGATTGCAGCTGAGCTGGGATTGGCCTCAGGTACTCCGGTTACCTACCGTGCAGGCGATCAGCCTAATAATGCCTTGTCACTTAACGTACTTAATCCGGGAGAAATAGCTGCTACTGCAGGTACTTCAGGAGTTGTATACGGTGTGAATTCTGATTCAAAATACGATCCGCATTCCCGTGTGAATTCATTTGCGCACGTTAATCATAGCAAGGATGAAAAACGGGTAGGAGTGTTGTTGTGCATCAATGGTACTGCCATCCTGAATACCTGGATTAAAAATAATGTGGCACCTGAGGGAATCAGCTATCAGGAGATGAACGAACTGGCTGCAAATATTCCTGTGGGAAGCAATGGCATCAGCATTATTCCTTTTGGAAATGGTGCCGAACGTGTGCTCGAAAACAGTGAGCCGGGCTGTTCGGTTCATGGCATTAACTTCTTGCAGCACAGCAAAGCACACCTGATTCGTGCAGCCCACGAAGGGATTGCCTTTTCTTTTAAGTATGGTATGGATATCATGAACTTAATGGGAATTGAAACACGCACCATTCGGGCGGGTCATGCTAATTTGTTCCTGAGTCCGGTTTTCAGGCAAACGCTGGCCAATATTACCGGAGCCACCATCGAATTGTACAATACCGATGGATCAGTGGGTGCTGCCCGGGGTGCCGGAATTGGTGCCGGAATTTATGCCAGTGCCAGCGAGGCCTTTGCAACGCTGGAAAAAGTCTTGGTAGTACATCCGGATTCAACCGAACAAAAAGCCACACAGGAAGCGTATGAACGGTGGTGTCAGTATATTTAAAGTAAGTAAATAATTATAAATAAATTAGTTTTATGAGCAAAAATGTGTATTTCCCAACCGTGGAAAAAATTAAGTTTGAAGGTAAAGAAAGCAAAAACCCAATGGCTTTCAGGTATTATGATGCTGAAAAAGTGGTGTATGGCCGCAAAATGAAGGACTGGTTTAAGTTCTCGATGGCCTGGTGGCACACCCTGTGCAGCGAATCAGACGATCCGTTTGGAGGTCCAACCAAATCCTTCCCCTGGAAACAGACTTCTGATCCTGTTCAGGCCGCTAAGGATAAACTCGACGCTGGTTTTGAATTCATGCAGAAAATTGGTATTGGATACTATTGTTTCCACGATATCGACCTGGTGGAAGAGGGAAATTCGATTGAAGAATACGAAGCCCGCCTGAAGGAAGTTGTGGCTTATGCTAAACAAAAACAGCAGGAAACGGGTATCAAACTGCTGTGGGGAACTGCGAACGTATTTTCCCACAAGCGTTACATGAACGGTGCTGCTACCAATCCCGATTTCGATGTAGTGGCCCGTGCTGCTACCCAAATCAAAAATGCGATTGATGCTACAATAGAACTAGGTGGTGAAAATTATGTGTTTTGGGGTGGTCGCGAAGGCTATATGAGTCTGTTGAACACCGATATGAAACGCGAAAAGGAACACCTGGCTACCATGTTGAAAATTGCCCGTGATTACGGTCGTTCGAAAGGTTTCAAAGGAAACTTCCTGATTGAGCCCAAACCAATGGAGCCTACCAAGCACCAATACGATGTGGATGCTGAAACAGTAATAGGTTTCCTTCGTCATCATGGTCTGGATAAGGATTTTAAATTAAATATTGAAGTTAATCACGCTACGCTGGCAGGTCATACGTTTGAGCACGATCTTCAGTGTGCAGTGGATGCCGGAATGCTGGGTTCAATCGATGCCAATCGTGGTGATTATCAGAACGGCTGGGATACCGATCAGTTCCCTATCGACCTGTATGAATTGACTCAGGCTATGCTGGTAATTCTGAAAGGTGGTGGCTTACAGGGTGGTGGAACCAATTTCGATGCGAAAGCCCGTCGTAATTCCACCGATCTGGAAGATATTTTCATTGCTCACATTGCCGGAATGGATGCATTTGCCCGTGCATTGGAAGCAGCAGCCGGAATTTTGGAAGAATCCGCAGTTCCAGCTATGTTGAAAGAACGTTACGCTTCGTTCGATGCTGGTAAAGGAAAAGAATTTGAAGACGGTAAACTGACTCTCGAAGATTTACGAGCACTTGCAGTTGCAAAAGCCGCAGAACCTGCTCAAATCAGTGGAAAACAAGAGCTGTTCGAAGCGATTGTAAACATGTATATTTAAAACTTAGTACATCTACACCATGTCAACAAGCAAAAATCCTCTCTACCTAACGGGTATAACACTCGTTGCCACCCTGGGTGGTTTGCTGTTCGGATACGACACAGCCGTGATTTCAGGGACCGTAAGTTCGCTTCGTGTGTTTTTTGTCGATCCAATGGGCCTGTCGCCCGACCTGGCCAATGCTATGGAAGGGTTTATCGTCAGTAGTGCATTGATAGGCTGTGTGATTGGTGCGTCCATTGCCGGTTTTGTGAGCCAGAAATTTGGTCGTAAACCTTCATTGCAGATAGCAGCTGTACTATTCCTGCTTTCTGCCATCGGTTCTGCCTGGCCCGAAATGTTCTTTGGCATGCCTGGTACCGGTGATCATAGTTTTGCCAGTTTGTTTATTTTCTATCGAATTATCGGTGGAATAGGTGTTGGTATGGCTTCGATGGTTTCTCCGATGTACATTGCCGAAGTGGCTCCCCATCAACAACGGGGGGCGCTGGTTTCGTGGAATCAATTTGCCATTATCTTTGGTATGTTGGTTGTCTACTTCGTTAATTACGGCATTGCCCTTCAGGGTGATGGGAGCTGGCTCAATACCATAGGCTGGAGATGGATGTTTGCTTCGGAAATCATTCCTGCAACGCTTTTCCTGATTTTCCTCTTTGTAGTTCCTGAAACGCCCCGCTGGCTGGTAATGAACGACAAAAAGGATAAAGCACGTACTATTTTAGTGAAGTTGGTGGGTACAAAAGAAGCAGAAGTGGAAATTGATGACATCCAGAGAAGCCTCGATTTGGACGCTACGCAGTCGCTGAAACCCTATTATCAGTTTCTGATAACCTGGATTCTATTGTTTTCAGCTGCCTTTATCGGACTGAAATATGCCGGAAATTCGAATGCGTTTGAGATTTCACTGATTGGTAGTTTTGTAATTGCACTGATAGCTCCTGTGCGCTCCTTTGGATTTAAAATCATTGCCGTTGGTGTACTGCTTTCTGCTTTTCAGCAGTTTGTAGGTATCAATGTGGTGCTGTATTATGCTCCGGAAATCTTTAAATCAATGGGATCGGGTACCGATACTGCCTTACTGCAAACAATAATTGTAGGTGTTATCAACCTGTCATTTACGGTGTTAGCCATTCTTACCGTGGATAAATTCGGTCGTCGTCCCCTGCTGATAATCGGTGCGCTGGTGATGGCTGTAGCAATGACAGGTTTGGGAACCGGTTTTGCCGGAAGCTGGTCGGGTGGAGTGAAGCTGTTCTTCATGCTGCTGTATACGGCTGGTTTTGCCATGTCGTGGGGACCGGTTTGCTGGGTGATGCTGGCCGAAATCTTCCCGAATTCGGTGCGCTCCAGTGTGATGTCGATTGCTGTTGCTGCACAGTGGGTAGCCAACTTTTTGGTATCGTGGACCTTCCCGATGATGAACAAAAACGAAGCGCTGGTGAACCAGTTTAATCATGGTTTTTCGTACTGGGTGTATGGTCTGATGGGTATTCTGGCAGCGGTTTTCATCTGGAAAATGGTGCCCGAAACCAAAGGCAAAACCCTCGAGGCGATGAATAAGCTCTGGAAAAAGTAAGTAAGCTTTTGGGGAGGTTCAGTGTTGAAATGAATGCGATGCAATGCCAAAAGTAAATCGGTTTTTTCTTTGTATCTTTGCCGACGGTTCCGAAATTGTTACACATGCTTTACCCGTCGAATTTAGAAACGAAAATAGATTTCAGCAATATTCGTAATTTATTACTGAATTACTGCATATCTCCTCTTGGAAAAGATAAAGTTGGTGAGATCCGCTTTTCTTCCGATTATGCTACCGTACAACTGCAAATCAGTCAGACCGATGAACTGATGCGGTTGATATCGGATGCGAATGAACCCCTTCCCGTAGGTGATTTTTTCGACCTGCGCGAAGGGCTTTCGCGTATCAGGGTGGAGGGTTTGTTTCTCGACGAGCAGGAGGTGTTTGAACTTCGCCGTGCGCTGGAGGCGGTGCGTCGCGTGGTCGATTTTATTGCCAAAAAGGAAACTGAACAGTTTCCCCGACTGCATGAATTGACTGGAGGCGTTGAACTCTTTCCGGAAATAATACGTCGTATCGACCTCATTCTGGATAAATTCGGCAAGCTAAAAGACAATGCCTCACACGAACTGGCTTCAATTCGCCGGCAACTTATTCAGGCACAATCTTCTGTTTCCCGTTCGCTGAGCCAGATTCTACGGCAGGCACAAGCCGATGGCTACGTGGAAAAGGATGTGGCACCAACCCTTCGCGAAGGCCGCCTGGTAATTCCGGTATCCCCGGCATTTAAGCGTAAACTCTCGGGAATTGTTCACGATGAATCGGCCAGTGGTAAAACAGTGTTTATTGAGCCGGCGCAGGTCGTGGAGGCAAACAACCGCATTCGTGAACTGGAAGGAGAGGAGCGTCGTGAAATCATTCGTATACTTTCAGAGTTTACAGCATTTCTGCGTCCTTTTACCGAAGCAGTTATTGAATCGCAGTTCTTTCTGGGCGAAATTGATTTTCTACGTGCCAAGGCTTTGCTGGCCATAAAAATCAATGCGATAAAACCCAAAACGGATCCTGTATGTCAACTGGAATGGCGAAGAGCTGTTCATCCTCTGCTTTTTCTTTCACTCGAAAAACAAGGTAAGCAGGTAGTACCGCTGGATATTCAACTTAACGAAAAGCAGCGTATCTTGTTGATTTCGGGCCCAAATGCCGGTGGTAAGTCGGTGTGCCTGAAAACAGTGGTGTTGTTACAATACATGCTGCAATGTGGCTTGCTGATTCCGGTACATCCCGACAGTCGATGCGGAATCTTTTCGAATATTTTTATTGATATCGGCGATGAGCAATCCATCGAAAACGACCTATCTACCTACAGTTCGCACCTGACTAATATGAAGTACTTTGTACGAAACAGTACTTCTTCCACCCTGATTTTGATTGATGAGTTTGGAACAGGAACTGAGCCCATGATTGGAGGTGCTATTGCCGAAGCCACGCTGGAACGTTTCAACCGAAACAAAGCCTACGGTGTAATTACAACGCACTATACCAACCTGAAGCATTATGCCGAAGATACCGATGGAATTGTAAATGGCGCTATGTTGTACGACCGCCAGCATCTTCAACCCTTGTTTTTGCTCGAGATTGGAAATCCGGGTTCATCCTTTGCGATTGAGATAGCCCGGAAAATTGGTCTTCCGGAAGATTTAATTGCCGATGCCGCTGAAAAAGTAGGTTCCGAACACCTCGACTACGATAAACACTTGCAGGACATTGTTCGCGACAAACGCTATTGGGAAAAGAAACGTCAGCAGATTCGTCAGAAGGAAAAGCGGCTGGAAGAACTGGAGGCGAAGTACGAAGCCGATATGGCCGAAATCAATCGTCAGCGGAAAGAAATTACCAACAAGGCGAAAACCGAAGCTCAGCAACTGCTGGCCGAAGCGAATTCCCGTATTGAAAATACCATCCGTCAGATTAAAGAAGCCCAGGCCGAAAAAGAGCAGACTAAAGCATTTCGCAGTGAATTGCAGGAATTCAGAGAACGGATTCAGGCAATGGACGAACCGCAGAAGCCTGCATCTAAACCTTCTGGTATCAAAAGGGCTTCGGCTACTAAACCTGTGAAAACTGAACCACAAAATCGCCTGCAAACGGGTATGAAAGTTCGTTTGAAAGATCAAACGGCTACAGGTACTATTCTGGAAATTCAGGATAAAATGGCTACTGTTGCCTTTGGTGGGCTGAAATCAACAGTAAAACTTAACCGATTGGAAATTATTAGTAATAACCAGTTGAAGAAGGAAAGCCGACAGGTGAATGCTAAATCAACGGTTACTGAAGAAGTGCGTAGTCGTAAGCTTAACTTTAGTTCGGAGATTGATGTGAGGGGAATGCGTGCCGATGAAGCTCTACAGGCCGTGACTTATTTTATTGACGATGCGGTGATGGTGGGAGTGGCCAGCGTTCGTATTCTGCACGGCACAGGTACAGGCGCCTTGCGTCAGATTATTCGACAGTATCTGGCAACTGTACATGGAGTTAAAACCTACCGCGATGAGCATGTGCAATTCGGAGGAGCAGGAATAACAATTGTGGAGATGGAAAACTAATTGCACAATCAGTTTGTTGAATGAAGAAATACAAATGCCTATGATGCTGTTGAATATTTTTCAGTCTGAACTACCCATCACCGATCCGGTACTCAAATTTTTGATTATTCTGATTATCATATTGTTTGCACCTTTGTTATTGAACAAGCTGAGGATTCCACATTTGCTGGGCCTAATCATTGCAGGAGCTTTTATCGGGCCTTTTGGCTTTAATCTGATGGAGCGTGACAGCAGTATTATTCTTTCGGGAACGGCAGGTTTACTGTATATTATGTTTTTGGCAGGACTTGAAATCGATCTTCATGATTTCAAGAAAAACAGCCGTAAAAGTTTTGTATTCGGAATGTACACTTTCCTGGTACCGATGACATTGGGTATTGTTGCAGGCATTTGGGTCCTTGGATTTTCGTGGCTCACTTCCATTCTTTTGGCAAGTATGTTTGCATCGCACACGCTCATTGCTTATCCCATCATCAGTAAACTGGGTATTACTAAAAACAGATCGGTGAGTATTGCTGTTGGCGGTACCTTGATTACCGATACCCTTGCCTTATTGGTGCTGGCAGTGGTTGTTGCATCGGTTCAGGGGGAGGTTAATTCCGCATTCTGGTGGAGTTTGTTTTTCAGATTACTTCTTTTCGGTCTGATAGTCATGTACGTATTTCCGATCATTGGAAAATGGTTTTTCATGCACTACGAGGATAATGTAGGTCAGTATGTTTTTGTGCTGGTATTGGTATATGCCGGCGCTGTACTGGCCGAATTGGCAGGTGTCGAAGCAATTATCGGAGCCTTTCTCACAGGACTGGCACTGAACAGTCTTATTCCGGGAACGTCTCCCCTCATGAATCGTATTGAATTTGTTGGTAATGCCATCTTTATTCCCTTTTTCTTGATTGGAGTAGGTATGCTTATCGATTTCAGGGCTTTTTACGAAGATATTGAAACGTTGAAAGTGGCCGCTGTGATGATTGTTGTGGCCACCGGTGCCAAGTTTATCGCTGCATGGCTTACCCAGAAATCGTTCAGGATGTCGGTGGACGAACGACGCATTATCTTTGGTCTGAGCAATGCTCAGGCAGCTGCTACGTTGGCGGCGGTACTTGTTGGTTACAATATTATTTTGGGATACGGCGATGCCGGTGAACCAATTCGTTTGCTCAACGATAGTGTGTTGAACGGCACTGTTCTTATGATTTTGTTCACCTGTACGGTAGCAACCTTTGAAACTCAGAAAGGTGCAAAAAATATTGCATTGTCTGAGTTGGATACCATTCAGGAGGCTGGTAAGGAAGTAAAAGAGCGTATCCTTGTGCCGGTAAGTAATCCTGAAAATGTTGATCAGCTTATCGCCATTGCCGATACCCTGAGTTCTAAAAAAACATCGGAAGGATTGTTTCTTTTACACGTGATGAATAATCAGTTGGAACGGCTCGAAAAGGACCCCGGCCTACAGTCATTGGTTTCGAAGGCTGAAAAAAAGGCATCTTTGCTGGATACTCATATCACCAGTTTACTACGGTATGATCTTAATATCACCAACGGGATATCCTCTGTAGTCAAAGAGCAAAAAATTACCGATTTGATTTTGGGCTTTCATAGTAGAAAGGAAGAGTCGGATAGTTTCACCGGACATCTTATTGAAGGTGTTCTTTCAAAATGTGACACTACAACTTTCGTTGTAAAGACTGAAAAAGCAGCGGTAGGGGCTTACAAGCGGCACCGTATTATTGTACCCGAAAATGCTGAAAATGAACTGGGATTTCTGTTCTGGTTGTTGAAACTCTGGAATATTTCCCGTAATACCGGCTCCGAACTTGAGTTTTATGCTTCTAACAGCACCTTGAAAGTTATTAAATCAATACAGGAAAAGCATCCTGTTAATGCGCAGTTCAGGGAATTTGCCGGATGGGAGTATCTTCCTACTTTGCTTACCACCCTTCAGGCCGATGATAACCTGATTGTTGTGATGAGTCGCCGTGATAAACCCTCGTTTCATCCCTACATGAATAAAATTCCGTACCTGTTGGGCACGGCGCTGACCGACAAGAATTTTATCCTGTTATATCCAATGCAGGCCGGTATTGAAGATGCTATGCAGATTGACCTAAAGGATCCTACTTTTATGGAGCCAATTGAAAAACTGGGGGTTTTACGAAAGAAACTTGTAGTGGGAGTAAAAAAAATAAGAGAACGATTAAAATAACGCCTGTTTTGAAGGTGGCTTCTCATTGTTTTTTAGCTTTTTTTTGTACCTTTGCAGCCGAATTCGGAGGGCATTTGAAATCCGGATGTAAGGTATAAAAGAACAATTATTAATTTTCATAATCATCAGAGAAATGAGTAAAATTGAAAAAATCGTTGCCCGCGAAGTGCTTGACTCGCGTGGTAATCCTACTGTAGAAGTAGATGTGTTGTTGGAATCGGGTGTAATGGGCCGTGCTGCCGTTCCATCGGGTGCATCGACAGGTGAAAACGAAGCTATTGAGCTACGCGACGGTGATAAAGGCCGTTATCTTGGTAAAGGTGTGTTGAAAGCTGTTGCTAATGTAAACGACGTGATCGCTCCTGCACTGGTTGGTATGGATGCAATGCAACAACGTGCAATCGATAAACTGATGATTGCCCTCGATGGTACAAAAACCAAATCGAAACTGGGTGCCAATGCCATTCTGGGTGTTTCGCTGGCCGTTGCCAAAGCTGCTGCTGAATACCTGGGTCTTCCCCTGTATCGTTATATCGGTGGTACTAACGCTTTCACGCTGCCGGTTCCGATGATGAACATCATCAACGGTGGCTCGCACTCCGATGCTCCTATAGCTTTCCAGGAATTCATGATTCGTCCTGTTGGAGCTCCCTCGTTCCGCGAAGGTCTGCGTATGGGTGCTGAAGTATTCCATGCTCTGAAAAAAGTATTGCACGATAAAGGTCTTAGCACTGCTGTTGGTGATGAAGGTGGTTTTGCTCCCAATCTTGCCGGTGGTACCGAAGAAGCTCTTGAGTCAATTCTTACTGCAGTTAAAAATGCAGGCTATGTTCCCGGAAAAGATGTTACTATTGGTCTCGATTGTGCATCGTCGGAGTTCTACAAAAACGGCATTTACGATTACTCGAAATTTGAAGGTCCTAATGGTAAAAAACGTACATCAGCTGAACAGGCCGATTACCTGGCTGAACTGATTGCTAACTATCCTATCGACTCAATTGAAGATGGTATGGGTGAAGGTGACTGGGATGGCTGGAAACTGTTGACTGAAAAAATTGGTGATAAATGCCAGTTGGTTGGTGATGACTTGTTTGTAACTAATGTTGAATACCTGAAAAAAGGTATCGAACTGGGTTGCGCCAATTCTATCCTTATCAAGGTTAACCAGATTGGTTCGCTGACTGAAACACTGGATGCAATTGAAATGGCTCACCGTGCAGGGTATACTTCGGTTACTTCGCACCGTTCGGGTGAAACCGAAGATGCTACCATTGCTGATATCGCAGTGGCTACCAACTCAGGTCAGATTAAGACTGGTTCGTTGAGTCGTTCCGACCGAATGGCCAAGTACAACCAATTACTGCGTATTGAGCAGGAACTGGGTGACCTGGCTGTATATGGATACAAGAAATAATGATTAATGATTAATAGGTTGGGTGGAGAGACGTTCTGCGTTTTAATCATTTGAACAGATAGAAAAAGGCTGCCGGTGGGCAGCCTTTTTTGATACCGTTAACTTCGAATTTATTGTTTCATTTTTCCAAGGTTGATACTAAATCCGAGTTGAATATTGGTGGAAGCCATATTCACCGGAATTGGAATCCCTGTAGCTACTTTTGTAGGAATGTAATCACAGGCCAGGTACAGAGTGGCCAGGTAAAAGTTCAATCCCATACCCAAACCGAAAGCACTTTGAGAACCGTTAAGAATGGAATAACTTGCTGCCAGATTGATTAAACTGAATGGTCGTAAATTTAGTACAGTAGTAAATTCCTGAATATTGTTGTCGGGTATCATCCTGTTCGAGTACAACAATCCCAAACTAAGCTTGTCGTCCAGTATTTTGCCTTCTACTCCGAGGTTAAGAACGGGGGCCAATGTTGTACTCTTATTTTCGCTGATACTAACTTCCTTGAATTGTGCCATACTTGCAAAATCATCTGCAAGTTCAGTAAAAGGATCATCTTCTGAGTCGTCAAAGTTGATAGAATTTAAGCCGCTAAATGAAGAGCTACCCTCTGCCTTGGCAACCCTGTTCATTTCTTTTTTCCATCCCACAGAGCCTAAATCCAGTATACCCAGAGAAACTTCGAGAAATTCAAGGGGTTGCCAGCTTCCACCTAAGTCAAAAGCAAATCCTGAACCTGCCAATCCGGCTGGAATTCCATCCACTCCATTCACAAACCCATCTTCGTCGGTGGTAAACGATAAACCATCTGCATGTATATCCATGACTCCTTTCGAGCTCACAGTCCATTGCTCTGGTCGCATATCAATAATCATTTCCTCAAGTCCGGCTTCTGCACGGGCAAAGCCCAACAGCATTTTAGCCTTTCCGCCGACCCGTATGTTGTCACCTATAGGATAGGAAGCTCCTAACGACACTTCACCCAATACTTCGGCTCCCAGCTTAAGGTTGTTAATTTCGTACCGGTTGCCCGCAGTGCTGCTCATACCTTGTTTCAGAAAAGAGAAGAACTCTTTGGGGATGGTAACTCCTGCATTGATACGGGTTGCTACATCGAATGTCCAGAATGATTTTCCAAAGAATGCTCCAAAGGATAAAAGGCTGATACGCGGACTCAACCGTAGAAAGTTTACATCGCTTAATTCATTCAGGAACATCTCCGGAGTAACGCTTTCGTGCATAAAGCTTACCAACTGGTCGTCGCTTGTAGCTCCCGGATAAAGAAACTGATTTAATCTCAGGTTTGATTTCAGGTCGAAGTCAAAAGACCCAAGTGCTGGTATACTAAAGTAGCCTTGTCCGGGTATCAATGCCGGATTCAATAAATGGCGGTGTGTGGCGTTGTCCATGAAATAGCCTGTCTTAGCTACTGGTTGAGCCTGGAGTGTACTGAGTACAAACAACGCTACTACTACTCCTGATATTATCTTAATTGGTTTCATACGCATTGGTTTTTTCATTCATTATAGTTTAACTTTTACACCGCCAATTATCCGTGCTTTCAAATCAGCCTTAATAAAATTGTCGGGTAGGATAGGTGTTCCTGCCACTGTGGAATTGGATGAGGCTTTAAATGTAAGAATCACTTTGTTGAGTTTACTCAGATCATTAAGCTTCTTATCAAGTTTCAATGAAATGTTGGATGCTACACCGCTGCCATTCGGAGCTCCGGCTTTAATGGTGATACCACTCGAAGTTGCAAGAATATTGAAATTGGCATCCGTTAGTAAAAGTTGAAGTTCAAGGTTCAATGGAATTGAATTAATAATGGTGCCAAACAACTCCAATTGCCCCGGGGTAATTCCACTATCATCGAGGTCAAGGTCGATGTCATTGATTGTGTCCTTCAGGTTTACACTAAAGTCTTTACCAAATTTGAAAGGCACATTCAATCCATACTTTAGTTTCAACGAGTAGTTAGCCGACAGATCGATGGAATGTTGAACACTTTGGTCGATGGTTGGCTTAATTTCAATTTTAACAGAATCGGGCAAGGGTTTCAAAATATTTTGCAGATTGGCTTGTACATAGGTGTAGTTGGCTGGTTTACCCTCCAACGATGGTGCTACCCAATAATTGGTGTTTACATACTGCGACGGAGATGCAGTTGCTGGCAACCTGAATGCAAAGCTAATTTTATCATTCGGTTTTGGTTGTCCTCCAATATATTTTAATAAGCCCAGTTCGGCATCCACCGGTATTCCAATATTGCTACGACTGCTTAAGGTTAATACAGGATTAGCGATGTCGAGAACCACACCATTTCCTTTCAATATTTCTGGCAGGTCGAGTGATATTGCATCCACTTCCAGGTCTTCATCCAGATTAACATTGAATCTTCCATACACTTTCTGGAACTCGAGTCCGGTCAAACCTACATTTACATCTACATTTACCGGATTATTGGTTATTTCGTCGGTATTAACCGTAGGGTTTTCGATGGTTACGGTTACCTCATACGCAATTTCCTGATTCAGTTTGATTTTACCCTCCAGGTTCTTACCATCAAATTTTAATGCTTTGAGAGGTACGGTCCTTGCTAATTTACCATTGATGAATGTACCTTCAATTAGCAATTCATTGGAAGTATTTACTGCCCCGTTTCCAAATACCAACAGTTCGGGGAATTTTACCAGTATTTTTGCTAAAAGTGGATTGGACCCCAGATTCGGTAAATTCGACAAAGCAATATCCAAAGATAAGTTTGAACCCGATTTAAGAATAATACTATCGAGAGCCACAATTTCAGCAGGAATATCGTTGATTTCCAGATTTAATGCTGTAGAGTCCTTGTATTCGGCTTCCAGGGTATTCAGCTCAACGGCTGTGGATGAAAAATACAGATCGCTGACCTCAATCAGAGTTGTAAATTGCTTGGTTTTTAAATCCTCGATTGCTGTTGAACTAACTGTTCCCGCATCAAGTTGAATGCCACCGCTGATGTTAATTGATTCGTTCAGGACCAGTCTCCCGTTAACCAAATCTTTATTCACGTGGAGTGCTTTAAGTTCCAGTTCGATTACTTCCGGAATAGCTCCATTCAATGTAAGTTTATTGTTGACTAAGTTTGGATGGTTATAAAACTCGAACAAACCGGAGAATTGTATTGCCAGGTTGTCGGCTGAAAGGGTAAGTGGTAAATCGGGTCGGTTAATGCGTATCCGAATCATACCTCCACGTTTAATATTGATGGTAGAAAGCCGGGCCACATCTTCTGAAACATTGATATCGATGTCAATGGCTATGTTATCCGGACCTACAGCTTCTTTAATTGTATTGGTTTGCACCATAGCCGATTTGAGTTTTAAAGCGGTTTGAGTAGTCAAATTCACCTTGGATTCAATGGATGTGTTTATTTTTTCACTGTCCATTCGGCCATTAACCCTCATTACACCAGTGTATTCTATTGTTCCGGACCAATTGAGTGCCCCGTTGACAATAGGGGCTGATGATAGATCAATTTCTTTGAGATTCAACTCTGCTTTAAACCCGGTTGTTTTATCGAAGGTGGCATTGTTTACTGCATAGGTTCTTCCAGCCATTTCGTTAAATACAAAACCCTGAGGGAAGGTAATACTTAAATCCATCTTGATATCCGATGTAGTCATCTCCGGTAGGTTGGATGGCATAAACTGTATTACCATGTTTTTTGCCAACGGAGAGAATGGATCTTTCTCGAGATAAATGGTATTAATCCGGTTGATTTGGGTAGGTAACCCGGTTTCGTTGATATTCAAGGCTGAATTTCCAGATACCGGAGTTGTAAATGTAGGAATGTCAAAATCCATGTTTTTGATCTTCATCTTTCTTAACACCACATTGATGACTAAATCAATTTCTTTGGCTTCCATCCCCTTATTGGCCAGAAGCGTTCCCCGGGCATGATGGAAATA